>JALYQJ010000234.1 GCA_030855875.1 Acidobacteriota bacterium | reverse complement strand
AGCCGACGTGACCGAACTCAGACGAGTTCCGCGAAACTCGGCGACCGGCAAAAAAGTATAAGCCGTTCGGAAATAAAAATTGTGCGGAGATTGGAAAATCGCGCCCGAATCAATTTGTGAGGAAAATTCAAAGCCCTGCTGCAAAGTCGCGCCGCCGTTGGTGAACGCTGCGCCGCTCGCAATCGTTGCGGCGACAATTTGATTTTCGTAATCGTTGCGGAAAAACGCGCTCGCAACTTCAACACCGCGAAACGGGCGCGTGCGAACACCGACTTCATAGTTCCAACTTAACTCAGAATCCAAATCGCGCAAACCGCCCGAATCCGTCACGACATCTTCGACGCGCGGCGGCGCAAATCCGCGATGCGCTCCGGCAAAAATCGTCGTGTTTTTTAATCCTGAATAAGCTATGCCGAAACCCGGAATCACTTCGGTCAAACTGATATTTCCCGTCACGCCCGCGCCGTTGTTAAAAAGAAAATTCGAGCGTTGATATTCGATTTTTTCGATGCGAACGCCCGGCGTGAATGCAAAATCTTTCCAGATAAATCGGTGCTGCATGAAGCCCGAATAAGCCAGAGCCTTGCGTTCGTTTTGTTCAATCAAATTCCCGTCGCGCGAATCGGGCGAATCGCCGAGTTTTCGCAAACGATCCTGATCTTCCCGGTGAACGCGGAAGCCGATGTTCAACTCGTTTCTGACCGCGCCCAAATCGAAATTGACGTTCAGACGCGGCTCGATTCCGACGGTTAAATAATCGCGCAAATTGCCTTGATTGCCGCAAGTCGTGTTCAAATCAATCAGTCCACGGCAATCCGCATCGCGGAACGGCGCGGCGGCGGTGTTGATGCGGAGCGGTCGTTCGTTTGAGTTTGAAGTCTGCCGCCACCAATCGCGTGAAAAATAATTCGAGTAAAAATTCGTCGTGAGATTAATTTTCGACGTAAAAACTCCGACGTGTTGAAGCGAAAAACCATATCGCCCCGTGTTGAAAAAGTCGTTTTTGAAAATATTGCCGCGCGAATTCGCCGCAAATTCGGCTTCGGTCGCGCCGGTGTAAGTTAAGTTTGAATCTTCGCGGAAAGTCGTAAACTTTGCGGTCAAAGCGTTGCGCGAATTGAGCGCGTAAGTCGCTTTGGTAAAAAGATCATTAAGTTTGAAATTTGTGTTTTCACGCGAGCCGTCGCCGCGTTTGTGATTGAAATTCAAAATTCCGCCGAATTTACCAATTGTTCCGCCAACGCCCGCGCCGCCGTTAAAAAACGCGCGATTGCCTCCTTCGATTTTTAAATTGAAAGTCGGTTTTTCGGGAGGATTCGGCGTAATGTAATTGACGACTCCGGCGATGGTTTGCGGACCATATTGAATTTGCCCCGCGCCTTTCAAAACTTCGATTGATTCATAGCGTTCGACGGGCGGATGATAATACGAAGCGTTGTCGCCGTAAGGCGCGTAACTTAAGGGCAAACCATCTTCTAGCAGCAAAATTTTAGTTGAGCGCGTCGGGTTCGTCCCGCGAATTCCGATGTTCGGACGCAGCCCGAAACCTTCTTCGTCGCGGACGTTGACACCGGCGATTTTTCGCAGTGCTTCGGAAAAATTAAAAACACGAGCGTTTTCGAGCGTCTGCGCGTCAATCCGCTCAATCGAGCCGGGAATTTCCGACAAACTTTCCGGTGTTCCAGCAAGACTATTGACCGTCACGGAAATTTCTTCGGCAATTGATTGCGGCGACAGCCGAATTTCGATTGATTCCGTTGAATCCAATATAACCGTTGTGGTTATTGTGCCGAAATTTTTCGCCGATGCGCTAACTTTATAACTGCCCGCACCTAAATTTAAAAACTCAAAAGCCCCGTCGTTTTTTGTTGTGACAATTCGCTCGAAGCGCACGTCCTGACGTTTTAACATAATTTCCGCGCCGCTTATCTCTGCCCCGTTCATATCGGTTACTTTTCCGGTTAACGCAGACGTTTTTTGGGCTGATAATTCCGTCACCGAAATTGCCGCTAAACAAATCAAAAGCAAACCGCCAAAAACGCTTGAATATATTTTTTTTATTATAGGATTTTCCATAAAATTTATAGAGTTTTAAGTTGAGTTAGTATTTAAGTTTTGAAAATGACTTTCAAGTTCAACTTCATATTATTTTACCGATCGCTTAAAAAGTTTGTCAAATTATATTAACTTTTTTTCCGATAAGAAATTTTAGTCGGATTGTTTATTATCTTAAAATGATGATTATTCCGACAATTACAACTGCCGAAGATTTTCGCAATCATTTTAGAGATAGATTTTGGTTTGATCTTACAAAGGAAATTTGTCGGCGGCACAACATTTCCGTCAATTCGCTGAAACGCGCCGAACACGGTGAAAGCGTTGTTTTTCTGCTCGATAAAAGTTATGTTGTTAAAATTTACATTCCAAATAAAAACGGATTGCGGCGCGAAAAATCCGCGCTCGAATTCGCTAAAACCTGCTTTAAATTGCCTGATATTATCGCCTTCGGGCAGATTGAAAACTTCGATTATCTGATAATGACACAGATTGCGGGCAAAGCGATGACGAGAGATATTTGGCTTGAGTTGGAGAAAGACGAACAAATTCAGATTCTTTCCGAACTCGCGCACGGATTGACCGAACTGCACACATCCGAAACGGCGCAGATTGATTTTGACTGGCACAAATTCATCGAAAATCAGGCAGCAACTTGTGTCGAACGACAGAAAAAGTGCGGCGTAAATTCTCGAATTTTAGAAAGTTTGCCTCTCTTTCTCGAAGAAAACTTAAAACTGTTGCCGGTTAATTGTGAACAGATATTTCTGCACGGCGACGTTCATTTCGGCAATTTGCGTTTTTTGAAACAAAAAGGACGCTGGCATATTTCGGGTTTATTTGATTTCGCCGATTCGCTCAAGGGCTTCCGCGAATATGATTTTCTCGCCGTCGGCGTTTTGATGATTCAAGGTCAAGGCGATTTGCAGCGGGAATTTTTCCGCTTTTTCGGTTATGCTGAATCGCAAATTGACGTAACATTACGCAAACGACTGATGCTGCTGACCTGTTTTTACGAATGGAGCGATTTGCGCCGTTACGCGATTCGCCTTCGCCCGGAAGCGGTAGATTATTCGCTTGAAGAGTTGGAAAAAGCAATCTGGAACTTTATTTGATATGTTTGAAGGGCAGAGATTGAAACTTCCTAATCTCTGCCTGAAAAATAGAAATCTCAATAAATTTTTACTGCGCTTTCAAAAGCCAGCCGTTCGGGTCAATTTCGTAAACCGTATTTTGCGGCAAAGCAATCGTCGCCGTGCCGTTCGGCATTTCGACGCGCTTCGTTTCACCCGCGATTTTAATTTCGACAGGCAGCAGAAACTTCATATTATTCGGCGTTTCCCAACGCAAAACCAACTGATTAGCTTTAGTCTCCGTAATTAATTTCGGCAGTTGCGGCTGGCGCAGATAAAGTTCGAAAAACCAATCGAGTTCTTTGCCCGATTCGCGTTCGGCGATGCGAAGAAAGTCGTCGGTCGTGCGGAAATTAATTTGTTTTCCGTTCGTAATTTTTTCGGATTCTTTGGTCGGATAACACATTTTCCGAAGCGATTTTAAAAATGCTTCGTCGCCGATGTAACCGCGCAGTGAATTCAAAATTAATGCGCCTTTGCCGTAAATATCGCCGTCGCTGCGAATATATTCCGGTGGAATCAGATACATTTCGGTCGTCGTTTTGGCTTCGCGCGGCGCGACTGCTTTGAGATTTTTCGTGTTCTTGATGCGATTCGGCAAACTCTTGATAAACTGCTCTCGCCCTAAAATTTTCTCGGCATAAAACGCATCCATAAACGATTGAAAACCTTCGTGAATCCAGAAATCGTTCCAATCCGGCGCAGTCACGAGATTTGCCCACCATTCGTGTCCGAGTTCGTGAAACATCAGCCAGTCGAAGCCGTTTTTGTCGTAATTAAAATTGTTGCCGTAAGCCGTAATTGATTGGTGTTCCATTCCTAGGTGCGGTGTTTCAGCGATTCCCAATTTGTCGGCGCGAAACGGATATGGACCGAGATATTCTTCAAAAAACTTCACATAATCCTTCGTCTTATTGACTAATTCCTGACCTTTTTCGTAATGTTCAGGCAAAACATAAAACTGAATCGGAATCGTTTCGCCCGTAATTGACTGCATTTTGTCTTCAATCAATTTGTAAGGCGCGACGTTAAGCGCAATGTTGTAATTGCTGATAGGCTGTGAGACGAACCAATTAAAGGTTTTCGTGCCGTCTTTGTTATCAACGATTGATTGCAGCCGTCCGTTTGAAGCCGCGACCAAATTATTCGGAACGGTAAAATGCAGCGAAGTCGTTTCGGGTTTATCCGACGGATGATCTTTGACCGGAAACCAGAGGTCTGAGCCGTCCATCTGCACGGCGGTCGCAAACCACGGCGAACCGTCAGCCGTTTTCGACCAGACGAACCCGCCGACCCAAGGCGGACGCGGCGCGACCAAAGGCTTTCCGCCGTAAGCCACGCGGACTTCGACCGTGTTTCCCGACTTCTGCATTTTTCCGAAATCAATCCAAATCTTTTTATCCGTCCGCTCAAACTTCAAAGATTCCGATTTTTTTCCATTAACCCGCGCAACCGATTCAACCGTCAAACGCGAATCCAAATCAAGCACGAACCGATCAATCGGCTTGACGATTTTCGCCTTCACCGTCAAAACGCCTTTGATTGACCGCTCCGCATAATCCGGGCGCAAAGCCAGATCATATGAAATCACATCGTAAGCCGACTGTTCCGCCATCAAAACGCCGCCCGATTCGGTCGGACGCGCTCCCATCTCTCTCTGCGCGAAAACCGATACGGTGAGCAGCAATCCGGTTATCAAAACTTTCAATATTGGTTTTGTCATAGTCATTTACCTCCTTCAACTCTCAAACTTTTGTATTCGCCTGAATTTTCTGCAAACTTCTCACTTCAATTTTCGCCTGTGATTTTTTCGTCGCAATCGTTTTGGCTAAAACTTTTATTCAGTATATTTATTTCATTTTACCCAGCACATATTTCTCGAACCAAAGAGGCACTGAATCAGACTTAATTTCGAGTTGTTCGGCATCGGTTATTTCTGCCAACAATAGCAATTCGCTTCCCGAATTGTCGAAAATGTAGGCGCGATTGGTAAATTTTACAGCTTCCCAAAGCAAACCCAATGAACGAAAATAGCGAGTCGTAATTTTGTCTTTCGGCACATCGTGTCCGCCTGTTTCGACGCGATATTTGACACGGGAAATGTTGATTTCGGGATTATCGGTAGCGACGAAATAAAGGTAATTTCGATAACCGATCTGCCGCGATTTTTCGAGCAGTCGCACTTTATCGGGCGCAGACATCACGGTTTCAAACGAAAAGGATTTTCGTGTGAGAATGAGTTTTTGACGAATAAAATCAGCCGCAACCGAAGCGAGATATGAATTTACCGAAACGTCTTGAAAACTCAGACGATTACCGATAAATCGCAGATGTTCAGCTTCGTCCAAAAGGTCGGCTTTTTCCAAAAGCGTCGAACTTTTGAAAAATTCAAGAATTTCTGCCTCGTCGGTTTGAACCTCAAATTCGCCCAAATCTAAAAAATCGAATTGTTTGATTACGGCTTCAATCTCGTCAGGATTAACATAAACGCCAAGAAGTTCGCGGCGAATGACCGACTTAATCGTGCTTTTGCCCGAACCGTTCGGACCGGCAAACATTCTGAGTCGCGGCGTGAATTCGAGCAGATTCATTTGAGTTTAATAATTTTCCCTTTTTCCGTTTTCACAAAAGGCGCGTTTCGTTCGATGATTTTAGAAGTTCCGTCCGGGAAAACTTCCTTGATAACGCCGTCATCGGAAATCAAAACGCTCGCGCCCGAAGCCAACGCCTGCCAATACGCCTGTTTGACCGCCGTCTCCGCCAATTCGGGAATATGTGCCTCCAAATAATCAATCGCTTTTTCGTTGTTTTCCATATTTATACATACTTAATGTCAATTAAATCAATTTCTTCAGTTCCGTCACCGCTTGCTTTTTCTATTCGATAATGAGTTCCGTTGTAAGCAAATGTAAAAACCGCTGCTTTTCTGAATTTATTCAATTCTGGAGAAAGGTCATATAATCTAATTAAGTTGAATTGCGGATGATCGTATTTAGCAGTATCGTTACTTTTCAAAGTACCCGCACCTATATGATTTAAAGAACGTTTATTATTTCCTGTATGAATTAGAGAAACTGCGCGTTTATGAATGTGTCCTGTCAAAACTAAAGAAAATTCGCACTCTTGGCTTAACGTATTTATCAATTCATTTCGTTCAGTTGTTTCAGCAATTTTTAGCTGATTCTCATCTGTAGCATCAGCGTCTAATGTATGATGAACGAGTAAAATTTTTGTCGCTTTATTTTCAGAAGCATATTTATCTCGAAGTTCACTACGAATTTTATTAAAAACTTTTTGGGGTATTTCAGGTTTTTGCGAAATATGATGAACATGCCAACGGGAAGAATTTATACACACTAAAATTAAATGCAGTTCTTTACTTAGATCAATTATTTTGTAACCCGGATCAAAATGCCAAGGTTCTTTTTCGAATGATGTTGCAAACTTTTCATATGGATGCCAACTATATTGATGTAAGTATTCAAGGTCATTAAAGCTATTTTTATTAATATTTAATTTTGTAATTATCTTTCCGTTTTCATCTCTTTTTTCAGGTTTGACTGGTTCGTTGAATATACTTCTAGCGAAAGAAATATCCCAATTTATATCGTGATTTCCGGGCAAAATAATTACATTGTTTTCTAGTAACCCTGTCGAAAGTGGATTTTCGTTGGTTATTAAGCGTGAAAGTTTATTAATAAAATCACTTGCTTCATTATAGTCATCAGGTCTTGCCCTTTCTGCTATGTCACCTGTAATTACAGCAAATTCTGGATAATCAAAGTAATTAATATCCTCAGGTGGCAAGGACTCCTTACCTCTACTATATGCTTTGAGGCAATCCCAAATCTTATTACTTAATTTTTCAGAATCATACGCTAGACCATCTCCTCCAAATTGTGGATCGGAAATATGGAGAAACCAGACTTGATTATTCTTAATCCATTCAGATGTTCCGGTAACCTTATTTACTTCAATAACAATTCTTGTTTCGGTATCACGCGGACTGGCATAACCAACAACTTGATTATTATTAACTTGACGGAGTATTTCTGACAATTCTTCGGTAGTACCCTTACCATCCAAAAGTGAAGAATAAATAATTACTTTGAGTTTAGGAAATCTTTCATACAAAGCGGGTAATATAGTATGTCCAACCCATTCCCCCTTAAATCCTAAATCTAAAATCACGAGATGAATTGGGTCTAATTCTTTAACTTTGTCTAATAAGTATTCATAGTTATCTGATTCAAAAATTTCATAATATTTATTTAGGAACCGATTTAATTTTTCTCGTTCGCCGGCATCATCGTCACAAATTAATATTCTTTTCTTATTCATAAACTATAATCTCCGTAGTTTGAACGGCTGAATAAATACCCATTTCGTGCCGATTTTTTCAAAATAAGGTTCAAATTTATATCCTAACTTATCCATCGCAACTTCAATTTGATGAATTCCGCTACCCTCTTCGGCTTCAAATCGTTGTTTTTCCTCAATTGTACATTCATTGGAAATCCTGATTTCAATATTATTAACATCATACCCAAAGCCTATCTCTACCGGAATTTTATAATTATACTCTTTGCTACTATATAAATCGCTTGATCGATAATCATCATTATTCTTTTCTATATTCTTAGTTCGCAGTTTTTCTAAATTTTCCGCCACTTCTTTAAAAACTTGTCCTATAGAGTTATCGTCAAATACTATTTTTACGTCATCTCTTAGGTTTTGCTTAAAGGTTATTTTTATCTTTTTTTCATTTAACAATAAAACAGGGTCTAATATCTGTCGTATTGGTTTAGTATACTGATTTAACAAACTTTCAAGTTTAAGTTGAAATGAATTTTGTGTTAATTTTATCTGATTATTTGGAAAAAGAATTTGCAAAATTGGTTCTGTGAGTAAAACAACAGATGAACGAGTGTCTCCAAATTTTCTTTCATACGGGTAACTCTGTTGTAATTTATCAATCTTTTTTCGTAAATTTTTATATTCTTGTAGTGATGAAAAAGGAGATGCTTGTTCAGGAAAACGAGTAATAAACTCTTCGAGACAGTAACGCAAATGTCCTAACATTTGAATTGTGCCAATATAATCAGAAGAATAAATTTCACTTGAAATCGCTACTAATTTGAGTAAGTCCCGGTAAAGCACTTGATGAGTTGATATTTCATCATTGATTGGATAGACAACAAGTTGAGAAATTTGTGAGATTAACCACGAAAGTGAAACGGGTTCCTCAAATTGATAACTTCTTTGCAAACAATTAATCATTTGCCCCTTTTTTTTTGTATTCAACGTCGCTTGGAAGTCTTTCTAGGGCAATATTTACATACTTATCAAACTCTTCTAACAAATTATCTCGTAAAGGATGCTTGGGTCGGCGGGAAACCTCCTGTAAGAGAAATTGTGCGCCAGGATAACATTGATAAAATGTTTTCGGGGATTCTTTGAAAATGGATTCCCAAATTTGTTTCCATAAATTGTTCTTTAGAAAGTAAAGAGGAAATTTAGCCAAAACTTCTAAAAATCTACTTAGTTTTTTTGCTTTTAACTCCCTTACTTCAAGCAAACTAATTAAATTTTCAATTAGTTTTTTTCGGAGTCTGACTCGAAACAATAGTGAAACATCTTGTGAAAGTAAATCTACAACTGAAATTATTACATCCGGTGGGAAAATATTAGGATTTTCTGGTTTTAATCCTTCTACCAACCATTTTATATCACCTTGAACATATATTGATTCGCAATACAATTCATATCCTTCAAGAGTTGTAATCGTAACAGCATTTTCATTATTTCGCCTGATTTTTTGTGGTTTTTCTAGTCTTGACAAATGCTTTCTAGATTTAGTTTCATAGGCAAGCAGACTAGGCTGCAATTCTTCTAATCTTTTGTTTGCATAATTAGATTCAATAAATTGATTTTTCAAATTAGAATTCTTCTCAAATGCAATTCTCAATTTGCATATAGGGCATGAACTAATATCCCAATACTTATTTACTGGAAACCTCATAAATGCGTTGAGCTTTATATTTATACGAGTATCACTACTATTGTGAATGCGTTGTAAAAATGTTGAAAACAGTTTCTTTTCTGCCCTCAACATACTTTCAATTACCACATAAACTCTAATATTGATTATATTTGTGCCATAATTTCGACATAAATTAACCATGCTTTTCAAGCTGTTTCCCGAAAAAACTTGATCGTCAATAATTAAGATATTTCGTTTGTTTTCTAATTTTTCTTTTCCTAAATTATTTAGAGCATAAGAACTGCTTTTCCCAGGATATACTACCCTTCGGCATACTATCGAATCCAAGTCGTTTTCCCCAAACTTGTTTATTACCTCTTCTACTAACTTTCCAATTGATGAGTGTTCAGGATAGAGAATTGCATCGACTTGATCTTTTTTAACAAAAGAAACTAGTTGGTCAATTAATTCAACACTTAATGTAGTCTTACTGTGAAACAAGTATGAAAGAGCAAATCCACGCCAGAGATGTTGATCAAGAAAAACTGTGTGTCCTCTTTGTATTATTCCAAACGATTCAACAAATTGAAATGCACGAGTTTGTTCGTAATATACATCCCATTCGTCGTCATCTTTTTGTGTAAGTTGTTTAAGTCTATGAGAATATGGGTCTTCTTTTAATTTTGGTTGAAAACCATTATTGGCTTGCACAGGCATACTCAAAACATTTCTCAATGGTATGCCGTTTTTTTCAGGAGACAAATTACCACTTAAATCGATCAATGCAATAATAGCGATAACATTTGCACCACAGTCACTGACGTGATCAATTGCTTCGTCACAATTTTCACTTTTTCGGATACCATCAACGATTATTAATACCTTTGATTCGGGGGTAATTATTGATTTGGTATCTTCGCCGTGATCAAAGCTGAAGTAATCTTGGTAGGAATAGTAAATAACTTTTTTCGGTTCATTATTCGACTTATTTAGATATTGTTTGCGTAGGTAATAATCACTCAAATCCTTCGCAATAGAAGTTCTTGCCGCCGTCCCGACACTGAGAACGAAATCAAATTCAAATTCATTCGAAATAATACGAATTAATCTAGCAAGGTCGGGATATATACCTTTGATTTGAGTTATCGAATGAATACAGAGATAAGGTGAAACAATATCTCCTCCAATTAATTCAACTGGTTGATCTTTAATCCATACTGAATCATGTTGTTTGATATGTGACTCTAAGATACCAGCATAATTTTTCTTCAATAAAAAATTTAGGACAGAATAATTAGCTTTGAGAAATGGTGCCATATTCCCAACTTCATCAATAGTTTCCCAAGAAAAATAATTAGAGTTATTTAGTAACATCTGAGTTTCTTCTGTGACATCTATTTGGTCAAAGCTATTAAAAATTGCCCCTATCTCAGAATAATTAGATGGTTTTTTTTTATCATCAATTTTTGATGAGCCAAATATGAAAACTTTACCTTCATCACTAAATCCGATAAAAACCCATGGATTTTCCTTTTTACTTCGTTTACTTGCCAAAGATATATTTTCTTCAAGTCGAGTTGCTAATCTTTCATCAAGCCCGGAGACAAAAAGTGCAAGTTTTTTTTTATCACAAACTTTTTTTATTTTAGAGAAGCCAGTCCAGAGTCGATTTTTATCTACTGAAACATTCTTTAAGTCAATAAGAATCGAAGTATAATTTTCAGGAAGTTTTTTTAGTTCTTTAACTACAAATTCCCAATTAAATTTTTCAAAATATTTCTCGGAATAACTTTTATTTGAATTATCTCCGTCAACAATTTTAAAGAATTTTATCTTATCAAGATATTTTTCGATTATATCTTTGGAAAGTTCAACGACAGATAAAGACTGTTGTTCTTCTGGCAGATCATTACCATGAACGCTTATTGGAATTAGAGCTGTAACACACGAACCATCCATAAACGAAAATGATTTGGCTTCATTTACTTCAAAATGTAAAGATGTATTTGTTTTGGTTGGTTTAATTTTTAATTTTGTGAATAAATAATGGTTGTTGATTGAATCATAAAATATATGTCTTGTTTCTTTCTCTCGAATCATTAAACAACCATTATGAGAAGTTAAAACATTTATGATTGCACCTAAACCTGTGAATTCTGTAAGTCCCTTATCCTTCCGTTGTTCTCTTGTTAGTCTTGATGAGAAAGGATCCATAGCAATTTTCAATAAACTGTGAACATTGTTGTTAGCTTCTTTAATAGTTTCATTTTCTAACTCATTTGGCTTATTCTCACTGATTGTTGTTGAGATTCCTTTTCCTTGATCCGCAACAATTAGTTCAAAGAATCCATCATCATATCTTTCGCTGAAAAATTGTTTCCAATCTTCTAATTTATGGTTAATGCGAGATGATTTGCCATTATTGTATTTTTCAGGATTATTGTGTTTAATTTTTCTTAAGCCACCAACTACTCTCAATGCTATATAGCCTTCTCCGTCAGTATGAACTTTTACATTTGAAACTAACTCCGACAATAAACAATCCCCAAGACCTGCTTCTTCGACAATTAACTCAGAAAAAAAATCGGCAAAAACTTCTCTGGATTCAATATATAAATTTTCCCTTATATAGTTAATATCGAGTTTTGAAATTTTAGTAATGGGAATAATGTGTTTAGAGGTTTCACTAACCGTAAAACTTTCTTCAGAGCCATTAAATAAATGCCGTAGCTCCTCAATGTCAGTTTCTGGGGTTTTGTTTCTTATTACCGTATTTTGAATCAAAACTCGACACCCTGACTCTTTAGCTCTATCGAGGAACTCCATTTCCAATAAAAATTTTAAGACACTCGATGCCGTGCGTTTATTTTCTTCATTTGTAATAACTTCAGGAGATAAAAGATAAATTTCAATTTTTTTGTTCCTATTATTATCAATAATAAACAAGAGTTGAATCATTGACCATAAATCGAACCATCTGAAATGACGGAAATCAATTCTTATTTCATCGTTGTTTTCAAAACCTTTCTTTATTCTGTTAAATTCTAGTTCAAACTGAAAATCATTGAAGGTTTTGTTTGGAAAAAGATCGCATAATTCAAAACTATTCATACTTTGTGAGCGCAGTCCTAATTTAGTTTAATAACTTATTCAGTATTACCAATTCGATAGTTAATACTTATTAACCTAACTTCTACTTAATTTGCAAGTTCTTGCTCTAGTAAATTTCTTTAGCAATTGTCCGCTGAAGGTGAATCTCTTGCAAACTTCTTACATTCACCTTTTTCTGTGATTTCTTCGTTGCAATCGCTAAGTTTGGCGTTTGTTTTTCGACATATCAAACGCTTTTCGCCCAAGTTCGGACTTCGTTAATCCATTCGAGACGGCTGAGAGTTTCGCTTTTTTGAACAAATTCGGTGAGTTTTTCCGGTGTTACTTTCGGCAATGCGAGGCTGTTGGCGATTTCGACGCATTTATCTTTTTCGAGCCGGAGAATCTGCATTTTGTCGCCGTCGAAACGCCAGATTTCGGGAACTCCGAGTGCGGCAAAAATATGTTGGCGAAAGGTTGAAAGACTCGTAATATCAACTTCGACGATTAAATCGGGCGCAGGATGAACGGCGAAATCAAATCGTTTAACGCCACGAATTTTCGGTTCGTTTTCAAAATAAAAACACGAATCAGGCTCGAAACCTTTTTCAATCTCGTCATTTGTATAGGTCGTCGAACCAAGACTTCGGGCATTGATTTGAAATTCTTCGGTCAGGATATTGACTAAATAAACGATTGCGTCTTTGATTCCTTCGTGTTCAGGCGAAACGGACATAATTAAAAGATTTCCTTCATCAAAATAAAAACGCGGACTTCGGATAATATCCATCGTTTCATCAACAAACTGTCGGTAAGTTCTCCACGCAACATTTGATAAAATAACCGCTTCCTGTTCTTCACGCGCCATTTCGACAGCTTTGTAAATCTTTTCAATCGAGGTTGTTTTCGGTAAATCTAAAACTGCGCTCATAATTTTTTCTCCGAAACTATTTTACACCAATTACTTTTTCCTTTGAATGATGAATCTCCTGCAAACTTCTGACGATAAGTTTCGCCTGAGATTTCTTCGTCGCAATTGCTTCGATTAAGGCTTCCGCGCCGGTCATTGTGGTGACGGTCGGGACGTTGAACTGCAAGGCGGATTTGCGGATTGATTGTTCGTCGTAGTGCGAAGTTTGTCCGAGCGGCGTGTTGATGATGAGCGAGATTTCGCCTTGTTTGATGTAGTCGGCAATGTTCGGGCGACCTTCATTGACTTTGAAAACAGTTTCGCAGGTTAAGCCGACTTCGTGGAGGCGTTTGGCGGTGCCGTAGGTGGCGATTAAATCGAAGCCGAGTTTTTGTAATCTTCGCGCGAGAATGACGGCTTGACCTTTGTCGGCATCGTTGACGGAGATAAAGGCTTTGCCAGACATCGGGAGCGTCAGAAACGCGCCTTCCATCGCTTTGCCGTAGGCTTCGCCGAAGGTGTCGCCAACGCCCATTACTTCGCCGGTCGAGTGCATTTCGGGTCCGAGAACCGGATCAACGCCGGCGAATTTTTTGAACGGGAAAACGGGCGATTTGACGAATATTTTCGGAACGCTTAAAACTTCGGGCAAGTTGAAATCAATTAATTTTTTATCGCCAGCCATAATCAGCGAAGCGATTTTGGCGAGCGGAACGCCGGTCGCTTTGGCGACGAACGGAACGGTGCGTGACGCTCGCGGATTGACTTCGATAACGTAAACGCGGTCATCTTTGATGGCTAATTGCAGATTCATCAAGCCGACGACTTTTAACGCTTTCGCTAAATTTATCGTGTAATGTTTGATGGTTTCGAGGTGTTCGGCGGCGATTTTTTGCGCGGGAAGAACGCTTGAAGAATCGCCTGAATGAATTCCGGCTTCTTCGATATGTTCCTGAATTCCGCAGATGACGACGGCGGTTTCGTCGGCGAGCGCGTCAACGTCAATTTCGACGGCGCGTTCAAGAAATTTATCAATTAAAATCGGCTTTTCCGGCGAAGCGTCAACGGCGGAGCGCATATATTCGTCGAGCGTTTGCTCATCATAAACAATCGCCATCGCGCGACCGCCCAAAACAAACGACGGGCGCACGATGACCGGATAACCGAGTTTCGCGGCGATCTCTTTCGCTTCTTCGCCGGAAATCGCCGTGCCGTTTTCGGGCTGCGGAATTTTCAATTCCTGCAAAAGTGCGCTGAACCTTTTGCGGTCTTCCGCTAAACCAATCGAATCGGACGACGTGCCGATAATCGAAACTCCCGCGTTGTGCAAACGGTCGGCTAAATTGAGCGGCGTTTGCCCGCCGAATTGGACGATCACGCCTTCCGGTTGCTCGACTTCGACGATGTTCATCACGTCTTCAAACGTCAGCGGCTCGAAATATAAACGGTCGGAAGTATCGTAATCGGTCGAAACGGTTTCCGGGTTGCAGTTGACCATAATCGTTTCAAAACCCGCATCGCGCAAAGCAAACGAAGCGTGGCAGCAGCAGTAATCGAACTCGATTCCCTGCCCGATGCGATTCGGTCCCGAACCTAAAATCATAATTTTTCTACGGCTTGTCGGTTCGGCTTCGCATTCTTCTTCGTAGGTCGAATAAAGATAAGGCGTGTGCGATTCAAACTCTGCGCCGCAGGTGTCAACGCGCTTATAAACCGGCGTGATGTTGAGATTTTTGCGCCGTTCGCGGACTTCTTTTTCGCTCGATTTCGTCAGGTAGGAAATGCGCCGGTCGCTCAAAGCGTATTCTTTCGCTTGGCGCAGAACTTCGCTCGGCACGTCGTTCAAATCGCGCCCGTCAATGCGCGACTGAAGCTGCATAACTTCCTGCAATTGCTCCAAAAACCACGGGTCAATGCGCGTCAGGCGGTGAATTTCCGCAATCGAATAACCGTTTCGCAAAGCGTAAGTCAGATATGAAAATCGCTGCGAATTCGGACGCGCCAGTTTGCGCTGCAAAACGTGGTCGGGAATGCCTTCCAACCGCAGAGGTTTGACCGCTTCGAGCGAGCGCAAGCCTTTAAATAAACTCTCTTTAAACGTGCGCCCGATTGCCATAACTTCGCCGACCGATTTCATCTGCGTTCCCAAAACATCTTCCGTTCCGGGAAATTTCTCGAACGCCCATTTCGGAATTTTTGTCACGACGTAATCAATTGTCGGCTCAAAACTCGCCGGAGTTTTTTTCGTAATGTCGTTCGGAATTTCGTCCAAAGTATAGCCGACAGCGAGTTTTGCCGCTATTTTCGCAATCGGAAAGCCGGTCGCTTTTGAAGCCAAAGCCGAACTTCTCGAAACACGCGGATTCATCTCGATAATGCGAACATCGCCGTTTTCCGGGTTGACCGCAAACTGAATATTCGAGCCGCCGGTTTCCACGCCGACCTTGCGAATACAGGCGATTGACATATCGCGCAGCCGCTGATATTCGACATCGGTCAGTGTCTGCGCGGGCGCGACAGTGATCGAATCGCCCGTGTGAACGCCCATCGGGTCAAAGTTTTCAATCGAACAAATGATAACGACATTATCGTGAACATCGCGCATCACTTCGAGTTCGTATTCCTTCCAACCGAGAATTGATTCTTCAATCAAAACCTGCGAAATCGGCGACGCTGACAATCCTTCTTTCACAATTCCCTCAAATTCTTCAGGGTTAAAAGCCACGCCGCCGCCCGTGCCGCCCAAAGTAAAAGCGGGACGAATAATCGCCGGATAACCTGTCGTTTCAACAATCTTTTGCGCTTCTTCCCAAGTATGAGCGAATCCGCCTTTTGCTGACGGAATCCCGATTTCGTCCATCGCTTTTTTGAAAAGTTCGCGGTCTTCGCCGACCTTGATCGAATTGATATTCGCGCCGATCAGCTTTACTCCAAACTTATCAAGCACACCTTTTTCATATAATTCAACCGCTAAATTCAGTGCAGTCTGTCCGCCGACCGTCGGCAGCAGCGCGTCCGGTTTTTCCTTTTCGATAATCGCGCTAACTGTTTCCAGCGTCAGCGGTTCGACGTAAGTTTTATCGGCGATTTCCGGGTCGGTCATAATCGTCGCCGGATTAGAATTAACCAGCACGACCTCGAAACCTTCCTGTTTCAAAGCGCGGCAAGCCTGCGTTCCCGAATAGTCAAACTCGCAAGCCTGACCGATGACAATCGGACCTGAGCCGATGATTAATATTTTGTGAATGTCTGTTCTTTTGGGCATTTATGAATTGAAAGCGCGAATAATTTCTGTAACCGGATTATAACCGAAGTCACCGGAGTTGAAAAACTTTGAAAAAAGTAACTTTTTTTGATTTTTTTTGTAATAAATCACCAGAAAAAATCATTAACATTAGAAGCGTTTTGTGGTATCGTTTCACGAATTCACACAATATGACTTTTTCTACATTTTCAAAAGGAGAAAACTAAATAATGGCTGATAAAAAAGAATGGACGATTATGGTCTATATGGCGGGCGACAATAATTTGAGCGATGATATGATCACCGGACTCATCGGAATGAAAAATCACTTTGAAAAAAGAGACGACATCGCGCTGCTCGCATATTACGACGGCGGAACCCCGACGGTTGATACGATTTATGTGGATTTTACGGATTCCGACGGCAGCAAGAAAATTTACAATCGGACGACGACTCTCGGCTGTGAGCCGAAAATAGAATACCGCAAAGAAGAAGGAACTTCGTATTATTCGATTTGCAACTTCGTCGAATGGTGCAAAAAACAGCAGCCGGCTGACAAATACGCCTTGATTTTTTCAGGACACAGCGATGTATTTGTGCAGTCGGCTCTGTTTATTGACGAAACTTCTTATAGTTATTTATCCGTTCAGGAATTTCGTCGTATTATGCAAAATGTGTCCAAAATTTTGGAAAAGGACAAAATTGATGTTTTGGGTTTCGACAGTTGTGCGATGAATACGCTCGAGGTCGGCTACGAGCTAAGAAATGTGGCAAGTATGATGGTCGGTTCTCAGGGAAATGTGCCGGGAATGGGCTGGGATTACGGAAAAATTGTCAAAAATTTAGATAATTCAACTAAAAAACTGAAGAAAGAAGATGTCGCGGAAATTTTAGTCGAGTCATTCGCCGAAACGAATGAAGATTATGCCAGATTCGGCGGTCGCTCGATTGATATTGCCGGATGCGATTTGGGAGAAATGAAAAAAGTGTCGAAAGCGGTCAATCAGTTAAGTAAAAATCTTGAAACCGCCCTTAAAGACTCGCGTGTCGGTAAGCAAACGAAACAGATTATTTTGACCAGTCATTGGGAATGTCAAACATATCAGTTCGATCAGGCGATAGACATTCTGGATTTTTGCGAAATTTTGCGGAAGGAATGTAAAAACCGCGACAACAAAAAATTAAAAGCCGTGTCCAAAACCTGCGAAAAAGTAATTGCCGCCATCAAAAAATGCGTCAAATACAACAAATTTCTCGGACCCGAAGTGCAGTATTCTAACGGCATTTCACTTTTCTTTCCGTGGTCGTGCATTTCATATGCGATGACCAGAGGCAGGTATTTAGACCTTGAATTTCCCTACGGCGAAGAAATCGAATTTGATAAGGAAGGAAATCCGCGCCGGAAAAATGACGAGAAAAACCCGGATGGATTGATAAATTATCTGACCGAGAAGAAAAGCGATTGGGTTCGTTTTTTAGACTTTTACCTGCTTGAAACGATGCGCGAAGGTCGGAAAAAAAGCCGCAGCGCAGACCCTCAAACATTATACGGAGCTGATATTTCAGGCGTTTCAGACGACAACAAAAAGCGTTTTCTGGTTGCGCCGGGTCTCGGAGAAATTGAAGCCGTTTCTGGAAACGGAACAAAAGGAAATGCCATTTACGACCGACCGCGTGGAAATGCTATTTATGATCGCCCGCGCGGAAATTCAATCTATGACCGACCACGCGGTAATTCGATTTATGATCGACCCCGTGGAAACTCAATTTATGATCGTCCGCGCGGGAATTCTATTTATGACCGTCCGCGCGGAATAAATATGAAAACTGTCGAAGATTTCCGGCGGATGAAAAATTTCCCATGGTCAATCAGAATCTGGGACGATAAAGACTGATTTGTTCGCAAAGCGCGAAAATTAATTTACAAATAGAAAGAAATACTCTAAATTTTTATCAAGCCCGACGACAAAATTTAGGTGTTTCTTTTTTTCTTCTCTGTTTTATTAATGAAAGCTGTATTTAATTTTCCCATTAAGTTATTTTTCTGCCTGTTCGTCTGTCTGAGCGACTGCGCTTTTCTTTCCGCACAAATTCTTGAACAATCCACTGCCGAACAATCTGCGGTTTCAGCCGAATCCGAAGCCCGTCAATCGGGTTTTATGTGGAATCGTGCGGAGACGGAACGCTCGTTTCAACTTTATCTGGAAACGGCTGAAAAATGGAAACGGTTGAACAAACCGGAAAATACGGCTGCCTGTTTCCGCAAAGCCGGTCGTCAGGCTACAATGCTCGGCAATAAAGAAAAAGCCTTTCAACTTTTCAACGACGCATTAAAAATTACGGGCGGCAATAATTATTCCGACGAGAGAATCAAAATTCTCGGCGAATTGTCACTTCTGGCTTTTGAAAACGGACGAATTGCAGACAGCAAAAAACATTTTGAAAATGCCCTGCAATTGGCGAAAACCAGTACGAACGCTTCCGCCAAAGCCGCCGCATTTTTCAGCGCGGCAGAATTTCACTATTTTCAGGATAACCTAAAAACCGCCGTAGATTTCTATCGTCAGGCAATAGATTTGTCGAAACAAGCCGGAGACACGCCGAATGAAGCAAAAGCTCTGGTCAATCTCGCATATTTATATTTACAGCAATATGAATACGCGGTCAGTCTCGAAACTTTCAATCTCGCTCTGGCAAAGTGGAACGAAACCGGCGACCGGCGCGGAGAGGCTGTTACGCTCAAAGCAATCGGGACGGCTTACAGTTTTATGAACGAAAAACAAAAAGCCCTCGAATATTACAAAAAAGCCGAAACATTGTTTCCCGATGACATTGATTTCAAGGAAAAAGCTATTTTGTATAACGACATCGGAACAATTTACGATTACTACGAAGATTGGAAATTGGCGTTCGATTACCGGCAGAAAGCCCTGACGCTTTTTGAACGGGACAACTATCTTTACGGGCAAATGGCGACGCTTCCGAGTTTGGGTAAATTGGCTTTTATCAAAGGCGAAAAGGAAGCGGCGTTAAATTATTTCGCTCAAGCCGAAAAATTGGCGGTCAAAATTAAAGACAATTATTTTTTAGCGATCACTAAAGAAGAACTCGGCACTTTCTATTACGAACAAAATGATTACGAAAATGCTCTGCTTAATTTTCAGAAATCGTTATCGCTTTTACAGCCGCAGAAACATAAGCGACAAACTTCTCAGCTATTTAATAAAACAGGTCAAATTTACAAACATCGAAATGATCTCCCGACCGCACGAAAATATTTTTCGGATTCACTAAAATTAAACAGAGATGTAAAAGACAAATTCACCGAAGCCGAAACTCTTTACAATCTTGCCGGAATTGAAGCCGACGACGAAAACGCCTTGAAATTATTGAAGGATTCCGTTGAAATTACCGAATCGGTTTATTCCGACGTTCTCAACTCGAAACTCAAAAGAAATTATTTTTCCAATGTTTTCAATCGTTACGAGCTTTACATAAATCGTTTGATGAAAATGCACCGGCGATTTCCCGAAAAAGGTTTTGACGCTCTGGCTTTACAGGCGGCGGAAAAAGCGCGGGCGCGTTCGATGCTGGAAAACTTGCGTTTATCCGAAGCGAATTTCAGCAAAGATGCCGATCCCGAAACGCTCCGGCGCGAAAAGGAAGTTCGTAATCTATACAGCGTCAAAGCCGGAAAATTGACCGATGCTTTGAGCCGCAACGCCGAACAACCGGAAATTCAAAAACTCGCTGATGAAATCGGCGCACTAGAAAACGAACTCGAACAAATCAAATCCGATTTAAAGCAAAACAGCCCGATTTATTCGGCAATAAAAAATCCTGCGCCTTTTAACACGACTGATTTTCAGAATCGCGTTTTAGACGACAAAACTCTGCTTTTGGAATTTTCATTCGGCAAAGACGAAAGTTTTCTCTGGCTGATCGGAAAAGATTACGCTGAAAGCTACGTTTTGCCGACGCGCGAGCAAATCGAATCGCGTGTCGAATCGCTGCGTAAATTGATTGATTCGCGCTCGATGCTCGAAGGCGAATCAATCGAAAATTATCTGGCGAGATTAGCTTCGACAGAAACCGAATACACGCGGGAAGCGCAGATTTTCAGCAACGAACTGCTCGGACAAATCGCCGATAAAATCAGAGAAAAGCGTTTGATAATCGTGCCGGACGGAAAACTTCATTATTTCCCGATCTCCGCTTTGCCGTTTCCGCACACGACCAACAATCAGCCGATTTTACTGACCAATGAAACCGTCTATGAACCTTCGGCTTCGATGCTCGCGCTTTTGTCGCAAACCGAAAAACAAAAATCCGCCGCGACGAAAAACCTGCTCGTTTTTTCCGATCCGATTTTTTCCAATCAGGATGAACGAATTGCCGACGAATTCAGAAATCAATCCGCGCCGGAAAAAAGTTCGGCTAAAAACGAAAAACTTCGTTTCGCCGGATCCTTAACTTCGCTTTCACGACTGAACGCTTCGCAGACCGAAGCCGATTCGATTGTGCGGATTGTCGGCGATTCCGCTTCAACCGCTTTTAGCGGCGCGGCGGCAAACCGCGAACAGTTTTTAAGTCAATCGGCATCCGATTACAAAATAATTCATTTCGCCACGCACGGATGGATTGACGAAGAACATCCCGAACTTTCTGGAATCGTTTTATCGCAACTCACCGAAAACGGCGAACCCCGCAATGGAGTCGTTCGTCTGCACGATATTTACGGGATGAATCTCGCCGCCGATTTAATCGTTCTCAGCGCGTGCGAAACCGGCGTTGGAAAGGAAGTTAAAGGTGAAGGTTTAGTCAGTCTAAATAACGCTTTTATGCAGGTCGGAGCTAAATCGGTGCTGTCGAGTTTATGGAAAATTGACGATTACGCGGCGGTCGAGTTAATGGAAAATTTTTATAAATCATTAGCCGACGATAATTTATCCGCCGCGCAAGCTCTCCGTCAAGCACAGATAAAATTACGTCAAAATCCGCGTTATCAATCGCCGTTTTACTGGGCGGCTTTTACCGTTCAGGGCGATTTTCATAAATCGGTAAAGGTTAATAAGCCGTTCACGTTCGATTATCGCTGGCTTTTTGCGATTCTATTTCTAATCAGCGCGTTTTTGTTAGCGATAAAACACCGAAAAAAATTTACAGAAACACGCACGAAGTAATTGTGCATTGACATTTCACAATTACTTCGTGCGTGTTTCTGCACATAACTGCCCTAATTTATTCAACAACAAACAAATAAGGTAGCGGCGCGCCATTTCTTTGCTTATCTTCCAATTCGATAACGTATTGCCCTTTGCTCAAAACTTCGGCGGGCAAAAGCATTCTGATTTCCTGACCGAATTGATTATCGTAACTGCGAATTTGATTTTGCGTGAATATGACTTTGCGGTCTTTTAAGAGTTTGACCGAATAATCGGAAACGCCTTTGAATCCCGGCGGCAGAACAAGACGGAAAAGTTGATTCTCCGTCAGTTTGTCCGCTGAAACTTTGCCTGAACCGCTATTAACCGCGCCGCGCAGATTTCCCGAAATTAAAATCAGCGCGGACGATTGTTTGAAATTTCCCGAATCGCTCGTATTCTGTTGATTTATGCGCTCGTATTTCCTTTCCAAAGCGGCGTAATCGCTGCCCGTCTGATTTCTGTAAATCCAAATGCCGATAACACCGCCGATGACAATCAACATTGCACAAGCCAATACCGGACGCGACAGCAATCTTAAATAATCTATAAATTTCCGAAAGAAACCGGCTGCGTCACCGCTCGGCAAACTCGATTTTTCAGTTTCGCCAATCAATTCGGCGGCGTTGTGTTTCATCATTGCGAATATTCGCAAATTGTCGCGGCGTTCGGCAGTCATCAGATAATTTTTCTCGAACAATTCGTTTTCCGAAACGGTCAGTTTCGCTTCCAAATAATCTTCCAATAAATCGTCTTCCGCCATTCGCAGCGTTTCCGTAAGACCTTCGTCGCTGATAACGCGCAGTTCTATTTCTTCAATCACGGACTCCGGCGTATTGCCGAGAAGATAATTTTTTAGCTGTTCTTTGGACATATTTTTTCGCTCCCTACTACATAATGAGAAAAAACCGCCTAATCTCACAAATTATTTTCATTCAAGCAATTTTTTATGCAGTCGCGCAAACTCAATTTCATACGATAAACCTTTGTTTGCAAGGAGTTGAGCGTAATATTCATCTCTTTCGCCAGATCAAGCCGCAACTTCGCCCGGTCTGACGTTTTTGTGCAGTAATATTTTACAAATAGGCGACGGTCGGAAATTTCGTGTTTTTGGAAACAATCTTTCAAACATTCCTGACCTCTGGCGGCAAATTCATCAGCCTGCGAAAACAAACCACGTGTTTGCTGCTCCAAATCGTTCTCGGTTTCGGTTTTTAACTGCTCTTCTATTCTACCGGCAGGAGAAACCTCTTCACGAAAAATATTTTTCGCAAAGCCGTAAAAAATGATGGCGGGTTTGGGATTTTTCGATAAATCAAGTCGGGAAAGTTTAACCGCCACGCGGTTTATCGTTTCGTCGGCAAGGTCTTGCGGATTGGCGCAGCCTTTTATCTGAAATAACCTGACCAAACCCCGGCGGATTTTTTCATATTCCTCTCCGGCTTTTTCTCTGTCCGCAGACAGCCAATCAAGTAATTTATCGAAATCGTCCTGCCTAATGGGAGTTTGTTTTATCATCTGGTCAATCGGTCAATCGGTCGGAGAAAATCAGAAATTATCTGCATTTGTAACACAAAAAATCGCCGATTGAAAACAGTAAACTGTTAATTAACCGGCGAATTTTAGATAAAACGCGATTATCTCAATAATCGAGAAATAAGTTTTAAGTTCCGGCTTTCAAATAGAACGTCAGAACCGAACCTAAAGTTTAAATTTCAAACCGTAACCGTCGTTCCGTCGAACTTAGTTAAACTAAATCCGTCGAACTGCTCGTTGTAACACGCTTTTTGATCTTTCAGAATGCTGATGGCGATGGCTTCGCCCAATTTGAGCGATTCGGTTCCGTCGGATCGCCAGTGAACGCCCGCGATATTGCGTCCGAGCGCGACATTGGAGGCGATCTTGTTCAATTCGCCGCCTATAGTCAGAGTTTCTCCGAGATATGGCGTTAAAATTTGTCCGGTCGAATCAGGTATAACCGGATTTTCAATCACGGTTGATTCATCAAACCACGCCTTCAAAATCGTCACGCACGCGCCCGCCACCGTCGCGTGTCCCGCGCCGTAAGCCGGGTGCATCGGCGAACCTTCGGGAAACGCCATCGGCAACAGCGAGTTGCCCGCCGGAAGATAGCCGCCGAGCCGCGAGTTGGTATTGATTGATTTCAAAATTTCCCCGTGAATCGGATAATTCGCTCCGTGAAAAGCCGTGCGGTCAACCCGCGCAGCGAAAACTTCCGGTCGCATACGGCGATGAACAAACCATTTTTGATTCCAGACGGCTTTCAAAGCGCGGGTTGAAACCTCGCATAAAAGTGTAGCGATATGCGGTCCGCCAAACGTGGCGAAACCGTCCTGCGTTTGCGAATTGCGATACGGATTTCCGCTGTCGGCGTTGACACCCAAAGTTCCCGCGATAACGAGAAACGCCTGAAAATAGCCTTGAAACAAAACGTCAATGTGAACCCATTGCCCGATGTCGCGCCCGTTGCGAATATAACGCGGTGTCGAATCGAAAACATCTCCGCTTTGCGGCGAAACTCCGTTTTGCACTGCCAGCCAACTCGCAAAATCGGTCATAAAATTGCGACCGCCGTCGGCAATCGTGCGGACGGTTCGGATCCGCTGATTGATTTCATTGGCACCGAAAAAACACGGCAGATACCAGAATTGCGACATTGCCGGTCCGGTTTTGTCGCTCGCCGATAAACCGCGAAACAATAAATCCGGTGTAACCTGTCCCTGTGAATTTTTCGCTCCGCGAAAATCCGTGCCGAAAAGATTCAAATCGGCGGCGGCGGCGTCGGCAATCGGGTTTGTCGGATATTCGCTGAACGGAACGTCACGAAGAAGTGCCATCCAGTAATTTTCGGCAATTTCCGCCGCTATCTCGCGCGAAGCGAAGGCGGGCGGAGGTATTTGAATCATCCCGAACGAATCTTTTCCTTCCAAATCAAACGCCAAACCCGCTTGCGGACTGGTCAAACGGCGATTTCCGCCAAGCGGAATCTGCTCGAACTTGGTTGGATTTCCGGTGTTGAGTGCGTCGAGAAGCGCGTTATACGCCGTCAAATTGACTTCGCCGTTTGAGTTGTGCGGCAAACCTTTTGAGTAATTGGCGATTTTGTTTTCGTATAAATCTTCGTCGCCATTAGTCGGGCGCGAAAAAAGCGGCGGCAGCCGTTGGAAATTAGCCTGCGCCGCATCCATACGAACTTGAAAACACGCCGCGGCGCGTTTGTGATAAACAGAAGTGCCGCGTCCGATCTGAGCGACAACAGTTGATTTACTGTCGAGCAGAGGCGCAGCGACAACGGCGGCGGCGGCGGTCATTCCCGCCTTGCCTAAATTACCGAGAAAGTTTCTGCGGTTAGTTTTTGCGGGAGTTTCCGCCGATAAATTTAATTTGGTTTCAGATTTATTTTCAGATTCATTGTTCATAGCAATTCTCCGGGGGTTAAAGAATTTTAACGGGTCACATTAACGGAAATTTCGATTCGGCACGTATTTTCAGAAAAAAAAGTAATTACTTTAATCCGTGTCGCAAATTGCCGATAAAAGACAATATTTTTTTGTGCAAACTCAGGTGAACTTTCGATTTATAAAAGTTGTCGCTGATTAAACACGAAAAGCTGTATTTTGACAAGAATTTTTTGTTTTTTTTGCTGAAATTTTTTTGTGAAAATATAAGAGGCAGCAAATTTCGCTTTTGACTTAATGAGCGTCTTACTTATATTTTCATAAACCGACAAAAATGGGTTCGGGTTTCAAGTCCACACCGAATTTCTTTTTCACTCCGGTTTGAATTTCATCTTTGAGCGCGAGAATTTCTTTCGCCGTCGCATTTCCGCGATTAATAAGCGCGAGCGTGTGGCGCGTCGAAAGCCCCGCGCCGCCCTTGATATAACCTTTCTCGAAACCGGATTTTTCGATCAGCCACGCGGCAGGAATTTTGACGAAATTTCCATCCACCATAAAAAAAGGCACGTTTTCGATTCCTAGACCTTCAGCTATTGCGGTTATTTTGGCATAATCCGGTTGCGAAACAATCGGATTTTTGAAAAACGAACCGACGCTTTTCGCATTCGGGTCGTGTTCCTCGATGACCATGGATTTTGCGCGGCGAACGGCGAGAACGGCTTCGCGTGTTTCCGGCAAAGAAGGATTCTTATCTGCAAAAACCTGAAGCAAATCCTTATAAATAATTCTCGGCGCACCGTTTTCTTTCAAAGCGTAAGTGACGGCTAAAATGATAAAACGATTGCGCTCGGTCGTATTGAAAATGCTCGTCCGATACGCGAAACGGCAATCGGCGTTGGTCAGTTCCAAAATCTCTCCGCCTTTCCGGTCGAATACGCGGACAGCTGCAATCGTCTCCGAAACTTCCTGCCCGTAAGCACCGACATTCTGCGCCGGAGTTCCGCCGACGAGTCCGGGAATTCCGCTCAAACATTCGATTCCGGCAAGATTTTTTTCGACGCAGAGTTTAACGAATTCGTCCCAATCTTCGCCCGCCTTCGCCGTTACGAAAATATCGCCGCCGCTTTCCCGGAAATCCGAAATTCCCTTTAAGGCAATGTGTAAAACAAGCCCGTCGAAACCTTCGTCGGCGATTAAAACATTGCTTCCGCCGCCCAAAACGAAAATATCGAATTCATTGTTTTCGGCAAACTTAAACGCCTCTACAATCTGCGTTTCCGTTTCCGCCTGAACAAAAAACCGCGCCTCGCCGCCGATTTTTAACGTCGTATAATCTGCCAGTCGAATATTTTCGCGCACGGAAATTGGATTTTTCACCGGATTATTGAATGTTTGTCGTAAACAAATTAGACAAATCAAGGTTAAGAATATTGATAAAGAAATAGGACGCGGATTTTCGCTGATCCGGCGGTTTTCACGGATTTTTTGTATCCGCGACAATCCGCTTAAATCTGTGTTTATTCACGTCCTATTGTAAAAATGCGGCTTTGGTAGCATTAATAACCGAAGTTGACACCACTTAATAGAACTTCGAGTTTTTTCGCCTCGTTGATGGCGTTCAATTTTTTTAGTCGGTCAATAATTTTCTCGGTTTCCTTTTTATTTTTGTTGCGAAACTCTGATTCACCGAGTGCCGATAAAGCGGCGATATAATTAGGTTCCTTTTCAACCGCCTTACGAAATTGCTTGACGGAATTGTCTAAATCGCCGCTTTTGCGGTAAGCGACACCGAGCGCATAATTACCAAAATTCCATTCCGGGCGTTTTTCAGTAACAGTTTTCAAAGCGTTTATCGCTCCCGCGTAATCGCCCAAATCAATCATCGCCACGCCGAGATTCAACAGCGGAGCTTCGATATATGACGGATTTAAAGCGATAGCTTTTTGCAGTGTGATTTTTGCCTGTTCTAATTTCGCTTTTCCTTCGGCTTCCCTTTTTTGCACAATATCAATTTTTCCGGCGTTGTAATACGCCCAGCCCAAATTTGTGTAATCGGAAGCATTCGGACTTAACTCAACCGCTTTTTCCAAATTTTTGATGGTCGTACTCCATTTGCACGGAATATAATTTTTAATATTGTTTTCGCACTGTCTGCCGACGACGTAACCGGCGTAGCTATAAAGCTGCGCGGCTTCTTCGCGGCTGTAATTTTTATCTCTTTGCAGAAATACCGCCGCCAGATTGTAACTGCCCTCGGCTTCGTTAAAGTTTCTGACCTGACGGTATGCGTCGCCGAGATTGGCGTAAGTTTCAAAACTGTCGTTTTTAACTTTTGCCGCTTCTTTGTATTTAGCAACGGCTTCGGGATATTTTTCCGTTTCATAATACGCTGCGCCGACATCGAAAAGAGCTTCAAAATATTTCGGTTTGATTTTTATCGCTTCTTCAAATTCGGCAATTGCTTCGTCCGTTCGATTAAGCCGCATCAATGCTTTTCCGGTGTAATAATGCGATTCCGCGCTGCTTTGGTCAACTTTTGCCGCTTCCTTAAAAGCCGTCAGAGCTTCGTCGTTGCGGTTTTGCGAGTAACGAATCAAACCGACAAAGTATTGCGTCTGAGAATCGGCGGGCGAAGTTTTCAATGCTTTGCTGAGAAATTCGTCGGCTTTGGCGATTTCGCCTTTCTGGTAATAAATAATACCGAGCGGAACATAAATTTCCGTTAAATCTTTGTCAAACGCGAGTGCTTTTTCGTAATTGGCAAGCGCGTCGTCTTTTTGGTCGAGTTCTTCCGACACATCGCCCAAACCGTAATAAGCAACGGCGTTTTTCGGATTATATTTGATTGATTCTTCAAAAAGCGTCTTTGCTTTGGCGTGTTTTTCCTCGGTCAAAAACTGATTTCCCTTCAAAGCGAGAGCTTCGCTCAGACCGGTTCGAGCGTTATTATTTTTTGCGTCGAGCATTTCCGATTCGCGGAAAAGCTCGATGGCTTTATCAATCTGATCTTTTTCGATGTAATACTCGCCGACTCCGGCAAAAACTCTGGCGGCATCAATCGGACTCATTCTGGCAACGTCTCCGAGTTTCACCGGCTCAAGCGTTTTTTCGCGGGTTCGGCGCGGAACTGCTTTTGCTACGACAGTAAATTGCCTGGACACTTTTTTAACGGTGTTAATGCGCTGTGCCTTTGTTCGGACAACTTTGGTGGTCGAAACGAATCTTTTAGGCGGAGCTTTTCTCGAAGTGCGAAAAACGAAAACGCTCGAACCGCCCGTAATATCGCTGACCGCAATTAAATCCTGTCCGCCGGCAGGCAGACAGCCAACCAAAAAAGTCCAAACCAGAAATACGGAAATTGCCGCTTTACGCCGACGCATTTTATTTTTCATTTTTTTACTCAACAAATGTTTTTAATTTATTTATATGTATTTACTTTTTAAAGACAAGTCAAAACCTTACGATGCGCTAACGCACTTTCGACGTTTCCCGCGCAACATTTTTGCCTTTCAAATTTCGATTTGCGTTTAAATTCGACAGAATCGATTTTCAAATAGATTTATTCAAATTTATTTAACCCTTTCCATTTAGTCATTAATTTTCGATACAGGCGAAACGGCTTTTTGTTAGCGAATTGGCGATAATAATCGTTCGATTGCAGCGAGTAAATATAACTTTGATGATTGTTTGTCAGCCTTTCTAAAATCGCTTTGTTTTGGTGAAGCGGAAAATCACCTATTTCGATGACGAAAACGATGTCAGGCAAACTATATGCGCGAAACTTTATTGAATTTTCTTTTAAGTATTCGATACTGTCGGCAATTCCGTTATAGGTAATCGAAGCGTCGTGAAAAACAATCGCCCCGTTTTCATCTAAAACTTTCAAACAAAACCTAAAATCCGAGAAAACCGCTTCGTCCGTGTGTTCGCCGTCAATCAGGCAAAGCGACATTTTATCCCCGATTTCCGACGAATTGATCCGGCGCGTATCGCCGTCTATCGTTGTTACTTTCCCAATTTTTTCAGGTTCGACTGCGCGTAAAAATTCCATCATTCGTTCGGTTGAATTATTTAAATAAGTGTAATCAACTCCGCGCGAGTCCGGCTGATGCAGAGGTCGTTTGTCAATCGAATAAATCCTGGCGCATTTTTCGTCCAAAAGATGCGGTTGAATACTTCCGCCGAGATATGACCCGATTTCCAAATATTTATAATCAGGCTTTAATTTGCGGACGGCGAGTTGGCAAGCCAAAAGAGATTGTTTATCGTCATCCGAAGATTGACTCTTGATTTTTTCAAATAGTTTCAGGTCGAGGTTCTCGATTAATTGTTCAAAATTGTCCATAGTAATTAAATTAATGCAAATCTGTCGTTGAATCGGTTAAAATTCCGGGAAAAGAAAATTCTACCAATTAAGTTATTTATCTGTCTTTTCAACTGATTGATTCGCATAATTAGCTGTTCATACCAATCTTTCATATTTCTGTGTTCAGTTATTGTTTGTAATTTTTTGAAAAGAATTTTTGAAGTTGGTTAATCAGTTAATTTTCTTAACCTTATCTTGCCCTTTTCATTGATGTCGTTTAAATTACATTCTTACCTAAAGTCCGATTTATTCAAAATTCTAAACTCGTCTTTTTTGATTTGGAATTTGTAATCTTTCCATTGGAGTTTAGCCAAAAATTCAATAAACTAAGGAGATTTTTGCCGACTATGAAAGCATTTTCAACCGAAAACATTAGAAATCTGGCTGTCATTGGTCACGGCGACGCGGGTAAAACTCAGCTTGTGAGTTCACTTCTGCACGTTGCCGGCGCGACCGCACGTTGGGGGAAAGTTGACGAAGGAACAACCGTTACCGACTACGAGGAGGATTCGATTGAGCGCAAAGTAACGCTCAACAATAATTTCGCGCATCTCGAATACAAAGATACAAAAGTAAATCTGATTGATACGCCCGGTTACGCAGCGTTCGTTTCTCACGCGCGACCGGCTTTGCGCGTCGCCGACTGCGCTCTGGTCGTGGTTGACGGCGTGAACGGCATCGAGGTTCAAACGGAAAAAACGTGGAGTTACGCCAACGAATTTATTCTGCCGCGTTTTATGGTCATCAATAAAATGGAAAAGGAACGCGCCGATTTCGGACACGCGCTCGATACGGCGGCAAACAGTTTTGCCCGTTCCATCGTGCCTTTTACGCTTCCAATCGGACAGGAAGCGGATTTTCGCGGCGTGGTTGATGTCGTTCATCAGAAGGCTTACGAATTTGACGCGAACGGCAAAGCTAAGGAAATTCCGATGCCCGAAACCGGACGCGACGTTTTTGAAACGACGCGCGAACGCATCATCGAATTGGTTGCCGAATCGGACGACGGGCTGATGGAAAAATATTTTGAAAACGGAACATTGGACGAAGAAGATATTTATCCGAATCTCGCAAAAGCTATCGCCGCCAGCAAACTTTGTCCGGTTTACGCGGTTTCGGCAAATAGTCTGGTCGGACTTTCTATTCTGCTCGATCACATCGTCGAATTCGCCCCGAATCCGGCGACGCACGAAGCCGAATTCGGAAACGCCGTCGCCGGTAGTTTGATGGAGCGACCGACGCGCCGTTACAGTAACGAAGAGCCTTTTTCGGCTTATGTTTTCCGCACGATTGCCGACCCGTTTGCGGGAAGAATCAACGTGATGAAAATCGTTTCAGGTAAAATTTCTTCGGATGCCGCCGTTCTTAATTCGAGCCGCGAATTTGTCGAAAGACTTGGCGCACTGCATATTCTTCAAGGCAAAAATCTGGAAAAAGTCCCGGAAGCCCAAACCGGCGACATCATCGCGGTCGTTAAACTAAAGGACACCCAAACCGGCGACACTTTAACCGACAAAGCGCAGCCGATTGTTTACCCGTCGGTCGAATATCCCGAAGCCGCGATTTCGTTTGCCATCGAGCCGAAATCACGTGCCGACGAAGACAAAATTTCCGCCGCGCTGCATAAAATTCTCGAAGAAGACCCGAGTTTGCATTTCGACCGTGACGCGCAGACAAAGGAATTTATTCTGAGCGGTTCCGGTCAGCTTCATATCGAAACGGTCGTTGCTAAATTAGCGAATCGCTATCACGTCGAAGTCGCGCTTCATCCGCCGAAAGTTCCGTATAAGGAAACGATTTCGCAGCAGGTCGAAGTTCAGGGTCGTCACAAAAAACAATCCGGCGGACGCGGGCAGTTCGGCGACTGCAAGTGCATTTTTGAACCGCTCGAACGCGGCGCGGGTTTTCAATGGGTTGATAAAATATTCGGCGGTTCCGTTCCGCAAAATTTTCGCCCCGCCATAGAAAAAGGAATCGTCGAAGCGGCACAAGGCGGAGCAGTCGCCGGTTATCCGCTGGTTGATTTCAGAGTAACGCTGATTGACGGAAGTTTTCACGCGGTTGATTCCGACGAACACAGTTTTCGCGCGGCGGGCAGAAAAGCCTTCCGCAACGCGATGGAAAAAGCGCGTCCGGCACTGCTTGAACCCGTGATGGACGTTGAGGTTTTTTGTCCGATTGAAGTTTCCGGTGATATTATGGGCGATCTTAATTCCCGGCGCGGTCGCGTCAGCGGAATGGATATGCGCGGCAAACAGCAGGTTATCAAAGCGCAGGTTCCATTGTCGGAAATGCTCGATTATCAATCGAAATTAAATTCAATCACGCAGGCGCGCGGCTCATATCATATGCAGTTTTCGCATTACGATCCGCTTCCCGGAAATCTCGCCAACAAAGTAATTGACGAAGCGCGGGCGGCGGGCAGAATCCGCGTTCACGAAGAAGACGAGTAAACAATTACGAATTATGAATTACGAATTACGAATTGTGGAGCGTCAGAAAAATTTCTTCATTCGTAATTCGTAATTTGAAATTCATAATTTAATCGAGAAGTGTGCCGTAAATGCCGACCGGAATCGAATAAACCGAATCATTGGTGGCGACGATCATTTCGCCTTGGCGCGTGAAGCAAAGACCAACGACGTTCATTCCGGCGACAAACATTTCAGTTGATTCGGCGTTCGACTTGATTCGGGCAACGCCGTGTTTGCCTTGAAAACAGGCGGCGACGTATAAATTTCCGGCTTTATCGAATGCCAAACCCTGCGGTCTGCCGAAGCCGCGAAAATATTTCTCTTCATAGCCTTCTTCGTCAATCACATAAACCGCGTCGAAGCTGGAAAGTCCCGGCGCAGTTACGTAAAGTCTGTTGTCCGCTCCGAAAGCCAGATGATACGCCGAAACCGAAGGATCGAGCAGAGCGAAAGATTCGGAACTGCCGAATTCTTTGACGCGATAAATCGTGCCGCTGCGGTCGCCGACATACATTACGTCTTCTTTATCAAATGCGATTCCGGTGGCGATTCCCAAATTCGATGCGTAAGGCACGACTTCTTCGTCGCGGTTAATGCGGCTGACTTCTCCGTCCGAACGATTTGTGGCAAAAAGATTTCCGCTGCGGTTAAACGCAACCGCCGTCGGATTCAAAATTTCGGCGGGCATTTCATTCAAATAACCGTCGGTTTCCAGTCGAAACATCGTCACCGGCAGTTGCTGCCCGCGCGCGCCGGAGCGCGTCACGATGATCGAATCATCTTTCGGATCAATCGCCGGATTTGCGACGATATGTAAATCATCGGCTAATTTTTTCCCGATTGTATAACGAAAGCGTTCGCTTTGTTCGCCGCCGCTTTCGAGATAAATTTCCGTTTCCGAAGTTTCCGCATCAGCCGGAACAATCGCCAAAATTCTGGTTTCCGACGCGCCGATCAATCGCGCCGTTTTCCCGCCGACAACACATTTATATTCGCCTTCCGCGTTAAGCTGAAAGTTTTCACACTCGATAGAGATTTCGCCGCCCGCAATCGCATAGGGCGGATTGACTGAGATAATTCTGCCTGCTTTGTTCATTAATTTTATTTCCAATCTAAAAATCAGATTTTACGACGCGAAAGCGGAACTGTCTATCGTTCGCAAAATAAATGTTGACGCTGCCGTTTCCGACAGGCTAAAATTGTTTGTGACGGTTTGGCATTTAATTATACCCCAGCTTAAAATCTTTCCGATAAAAATCTGAAACCCGTTACACTTCTTAAACTTCTTTATATGATAACCAGAATTGATGATTTATTGCGGATGGCGATGAGCTTCGGCGCGTCGGATTTGCATCTTCGCGCCGGTTCCTATCCGGTTATTCGCGTCAACGGCGAGCTGCGACCGCTTTCAGGCGTGACGAAAATGACGCAGGACGAAACGCTGGAAATGGCGTTTTCGATGATGTCCAACCGCCAAAAACAGCACTTTAAAGAAGTTTATGAAGTTGACATCGGTTACGGCGTTTCCGGTTTGGGACGTTTTCGCGTCAATATTTTTCAACAGCGAAATTCAATCGGTATCGTCGCCCGCGTCATTTCCGATACGGTAAAGCCGTTTAGCGACTTAGGGCTTCCGCCGGTTTTGAGCAAAATCGCCGAAGAACAGCGCGGTTTGATTCTGGTGACGGGAACGACCGGATCGGGAAAATCAACTACGCTTTCTTCGATGGTTGACTTCATCAATCAAACGCGCAACTGTCACATCGTGACGGTCGAAGACCCGATAGAATTTCTTCACAAAGATAAAAAATCGTTTATCACGCAGCGCGAAGTTGACGTTGATACGCGCTCGTTTGCCGAAGCCCTTCGCGGTTCTTTGCGGCAAGACCCGGACGTAATTTTAGTCGGCGAAATGCGCGATTTGGAAACGATTGAAACCGCGCTCGTTGCCGCCGAAACCGGACATCTCGTTTTATCAACTCTGCACACTTTGGACGCTTCGGAAACCTTGACGCGCATAATTTCCGCCTTTCCGCCGTATCAACAGAAATCAATCCGCATTCAACTCGCCGGATTATTAAAAGCCGTCGTTTCGCAGCGTTTGATGAAATCGGCGAAAGGTAATTCGCGCATTCCGGCTTGCGAAGTTTTGATTTCCACGCCGCTGATCCGCGATTATATTCTGCACGAAGATAAAACTTCACAGATTCGTGACGCAATCGCTGCCGGAACGTCGCAATACGGAATGCAGACTTTCGATCAATCGCTTTTTTATCTTTATCAATCCGGTCTTATTTCGCTCGAAGAAGCATTGCGCGGCTCGACCAACCCGGACGAATTCCGTCTGCGGCTCGCCGGCATCCAAAACACGGCGGCGCAAGCCAAAGAAGAAATGGAAAGAATGAGCGGTGTCGGAAACACTGGCGGTTTGATTTCCAGAATCTGAAGATAAATTTTAGGAAGTTATAGAAAGTTACAGGTAGTTTTCAGAAAGTTGGAATAGCAAAAGTTTAGCTTTAGTGATTTAACTTTAACGAAGTGATTTAACTTTATGCAACTTTCTGAAAACTACCTGCAACTTTCTGCAACTTAAAAGTAATTTTTCGCAAATATCCGTTTTTTAAGCATTTTACGCATCATCGTCTTGACACGAAAGCGGTTTGGCGTGTAAATTTTAGTTTTATTCGACAAGCAGAAAATTTGGATTACGAGCGATAATGTGTGCTTTCTCAACCTTCTTAAAAAATATTTACAGATAAATTTAACGAACGGTTTCGCACTTTCCCACAGGCTTGTTCTATGCCGGATTGTCTTGTTCGCCGAATAAAATCGAATCGCGCAGTTTTTACAAAGCAATTTTTTACAAAGCAATTTTAATAGAAGGAAGTTAATAAAAGGCTAAATGGCAAACGAGGTTAATAACGAAACCGAAGAAACGGCAACGCCGGAAACATCGGTTACAGAACAGGCAACTATCGAAAATTCCGCTGCACAAGCGGAAAACAATGCAGATAATAATGCAGAAAACACGGCTGTCAACAATTCTTCCGATGAACCGGAAACCACGAATTCCGATGAACCGGAGACCACGAATGAAGTTGATTTCGGTTCAATTCTCGAACAATTTGAACAGGAACAAACGATTTATCATTCCAGTGAATTAGTTACCGGCACGGTCGTCGGTATTTCTGACAGAGGTGTTTTGGTTGATTTCGGATATAAATCCGAAGGCATCGCGCCGATTGAAGATTTTACTTCGCCCGAAGGCGAAGTCACCGTCAAAAAAGGTGATGAAATCGAAGTCGTCATCAGAAGCATTCATTCGGGCGACGCGCCGCCGATGCTTTCGCGCGGCGATGCCGTTTCACGCAAATCGTGGGGCGAACTCGAAACCGCATTCAACGCCGGAACTCCGGTTATAGGTTATGTGATTGACAAAACCAAAGGCGGCTTGCGCGTTGATTTAAACGGTGTCGAGGCTTTTCTGCCGGGTTCGCAGGTTGATTCGCGCCCGATTCGCAATCTCGATTCATTCAAAGGACAAGAGATAGAAGCCAAAATTATCAAGTTCAGCCGCCGCCGCAACAATGTCGTTCTGTCGCGCAAAGCATTAACCGATGAAGTCGTCAATCAGCAAAAAGCCGAAACTTTGAATCAAATCGAAGTCGGTTACGTCGTTGAAGGAACAATCAAAAACTTAACAGAATACGGCGCGTTTGTTGACATCGGCGGAATTGACGGACTTCTCCACGTAACCGATATGTCTTGGGGCAGACTCCATAATCCTGCCGACCAGTTTAAGGTCAACGAGCAAATTCAGATTAAAGTTTTAAAGCTCGACCGCGAAAAGGAAAAAGTTTCCCTCGGCTACAAACAATTGCTTCCCGATCCGTGGTCAACCGTCAATGAAGTTTATCCGGTTGATTCAAAAGTCACCGGCAAAGTGTCTTCCGTGACCGATTACGGCATTTTTGTCGAACTCGAACCGGGCGTTGAAGGTTTGGTTCACGTTTCGGAAATTTCGTGGTCGAAACGCTCGAAAAGCCCGAAAAAACTTTTCAATCCGAATGATGATATTGAGGTTCAGGTTTTGGGAACCGATACGGTTGACCGCCGCATCAGTCTCGGAATGAAGCAGTTGCAGGTTAATCCTTGGCAAACCGTCGAACAGCGTTATCCGGTCGGAACGAAAGTTCGCGGAAAGGTTCGCAATTTAACCGATTTCGGGGCGTTTATCGAACTCGAAGACGGCATTGACGGACTCGTTCACGTTTCCGATATTACCTGGACGAAAAAAGTAAAACATCCGAAGGAAGTTTTGAAACGCGATCAGGAAGTTGACGCGGTTGTGACGAATATTGACAAACAGGGACAAAGATTGTCGCTTTCGATCAAAGAGCTTACGCCGAGCGCGTGGGAATCATTCGTCGCCACGCATCGCCCGGGCGATACGGTTCACGGAAAAATCTCTCGCTTTGCCGGATTCGGTGTTTTTGTCGAACTCGAAGAAGGTCTCGAAGGTTTGTGTCATATTTCCGAACTTTCCGATGAAAGAGTTGACCGCCCCGAATCGGTCGTTCAGATGGGGCAGGAAATGGACTTTAAAATTCTGCGAATCGAACACGAAGATCAAAGAATCGGACTTTCGGCACGCGCCGTCGGTAAAGAAGACGAGCCGGTGGTTGATACGAAAATGTATTCGACCGAAGCCAAAGGCGGAATGGCATCACTCGGCGAACTTGCTAATTTGAAATTCGGACGAGCCGCCGCCGTTGAAGAGACAAAGGAAGAACCGAAAGCTGATAAAGAAACTGAAACCGCAGCTAAATCGGATGAAGCGGCTACTGCCGAAAGCGAAGTCGGCGCGGAAACTCAATCGGTTGACGATTCTAAAACATCCGAACCGGAAACGTCGGAAGCAATAGATTCAACTACTGAAGAAACAACGCCGGAAGTTTCCGTCGCGGCGGATGAAAAAACGACGGCAGAGATTTCCGAAACCCCCGAAATAAATGGTGAAACCGCTGCCGATGATACAGCAGCGGAATCTACATCAGCAACTTCGGATGAACCCGTGTCAGAAAATACGGAAACGGTTGAAGCGGAAGATACAAAGGCTGAAACTGCTCTCGAACCGACTTCCGAAGCAGAAGGCGAAACAGTTAATTCTGAAACTGCTGCTCAAAACACTGAAAATGGCGACGATGTGGCTGCCGAAAATGCCGATGAGAAAACAGCTTAAAAGCGATTCTTTTATGTTGCAGAGATTTTAGAGAGGAAAAGCAGAAATGACAAAAGCAGATTTAGTTGAAAGAGTCGCCAAAGAAGCCGATATGACGAAAAAGGATGCCGAGCAGTTAGTCGAAATCATTTTCGACAGCATCATCGCTTCGTTGAATAAAGGTGAAAAGATAGAACTGCGCGGCTTCGGCAGTTTTCGCGTCCGCCAGCGCAACGCCCGCAAAGGTCGCAATCCGAAAACCGGAGATTCGGTGGACATTCCGGCAAAACGTGTCGCTTATTTCAAACCGGGCAAAGAATTGAAAGAAGTTATTAACGAAGGCAAATAAGTAAAGAGTTGAGAGCAGGGAGAAGCAAATATTTACTCTTTACTCTTTACTTTCCACTCTTTATGGATATTTTATGGAGTCCGTAGCGATGCGATTATATCAAAAGCGGTAATAATAATTTCAAAGCGAGCAGTTGTGTTTTTTGCGAATTATTAACCAGCCCGGGAACCGATGAAGAAAAATTTATTCTCCATCGAGCCGGGCATAACTTTGTCATTTTAAATATTTATCCGTATATTTCCGGTCATTTAATGATCGTCCCTTATGCTCACATTGCCGATTTGGACAAGGCTTCAAAATCGGCAACCGACGAACTGATGGATTTGACCAAGCATTGTCAGACCGCGCTTCGCCAAACTTATCAGCCGGACGGCTTCAATCTCGGAATGAATTTCGGCAAAGCGGCGGGCGCGGGCGTTGCCGAACATTTTCACCTGCACATTTTGCCGCGCTGGATTGGCGACGCGAATTTTATGACCGCTATCGGCGAAACGCGCACCATTCCCGATTCTCTGCAAACGACGTATGTAAAGTTGAAAGATAGATTTTGAAACAGATTTATTCGCGCTTTTATTTCGACAACTGTTCAACTAGTTCTGAAAATTATGCCCGATAAAGTTTTGACCTCAAATCAAGCGTTAAAGCAATTAATCAATTCAAAGACGACATACTCAAAAATTTAAATCTCTTCCCAAAGATGAATCGCGCGCAGCATTTCGCTGATAAATGGTGCAGCCATTGAGCCAAGGAGTTCTCGGCGTCGAAAGAACCCGCTCCATTAAAATGATGTCATTATTGCTAAGCACTGTGCCATCGTCAATGTTTTCGCTCGACAATCCGTTGCCCGGCTGATTGTGAAGAGTTGGGTTGTCCATATTCAATTTATAATGCATTGACTCGTGAAAAGCCATTTTCGCCAAAAATGCTGGTGACGGCAGTCTTGTACCCATAACACGAGGATCGTGATTCCTATTAATCTGACTGTAAATCTCCGACGCTGTAACGATGTTATCAAAGGATGTTAAACCGCCAGCGTGTGCTGAGGTGCTCGGTGTTACCCCCAGTGCTGACACCACGCTCTGGGACGGAGTGGGAACAACGTAAATTATTACTTCCCACAAATTAATACTCAAACAATTTGTTCTCCAGATTGCCTGAGCTTGATCGAAATTACCGGAAGCCGACGAGCCAGTCAAAACTTGTCTGTTTCTATTAACTCCGTGAATAACTCGATTAAAGTGCGATTGAAGAGCGACTGAAATTTGAGTTTTCTGTTGCAGATTTAAGTTGTTACCTCGAACATCCAAATCAATAAGATAGATATTGAACACTGCCATAAATAATAACTCCTTTTGCTTTCAAATTTTCCAGCTTTTAACATAATAGTTACGAAAAAAATTAATTTTTTTTGCGCAATCTAAACTGTGTTCCCCAAAATAATTTTTCACAGTTACATCTTTCAATACTTCGGTCAGTTTTTAACTGATTGATTCCCGTAAGTTATTGAAAAATAAAGAAAGCATTATTTAAATCAAAGTTAGGTTGCAAGCTAAGTTTGATTTAAATCACTTTTGATAATTAGAAAGCCCGTTTTTATTGGCTTTCAAGTTTCAAAAAACTGTCCGAAGTATTGATCTTTATCGAGTGTTTTATAATCCTTTTCCCGGGATTACTTCATCACTTTCGATTCCGCCTTTTCAGAGTTTATTGAATGAACAATTGCTTCGTCTTCGACTTCGCCGCCTTTGCTGATAGGAATTTCTTCGGGCGAATGAAAGTGTAATCCGTGTTCCTGTAAATCTAAATCGTCAGGAATAAGAAGTTTTTGGACTGAATTCGGCGGCGTGTAGCCGGGATAATCTATGCGGGAATGATAAATGGCGACGAGCGATTTTATCATTGATTCACGAATTTGCGTCAGTTCGCGCAGAGTTAGATCGCACTCGCCGAGTTGGTCGTCCGCCAGAATCGCATCAATTATTTTCGTCACAATATAGCGCACGTTTTCAGGTGTCGGTTCTTCGAGCGAACGCGCCGCCGCTTCGCACGAATCTGCGATCATCATTATTGCGGCTTCCTTAAACTGCGGTTTCGGTCCGGGATAGCGAAAATCATTTTCCTCGACGGCGGATTCTTCACGCGCATCGGCTTGGGCTTTTTTTAAAAAATAATGAAGCGTACGTGTTCCGTGATGCTGCGCGATAAAATCAATAATTCGCGGCGGCAATCCCATTTCCCTACCGAGTTTTATTCCGTAAGTAACGTGACTGATGATGATTTTCGCGCTTTGCGCCGGACGCAGACGGTCGTGCGGATTCTTGCCGAGTTGATTTTCGACGAAATGTTCGGGCGCGGCGGTTTTTCCGATGTCGTGATAAAGCGCACCGATTCGCGCCAAAAGCCCGTTTCCGCCGACGACGCGACAGGCTTCTTCCGCTAATTGCCCGACGGCGTGCGAATGCTGATTAGTTCCCGGTGCGCGCAGGGCGAGTTGTCCGAGAACCGGCAAATCGGCGTTAGAAAGTTCGAGCAGTTTGACATCGGTCAGAATCCCGAAAAAACTTTCGCAAATCGGAAGAAAAACCGCCGTCACCGCCGCCGTCACGATTCCGCTTGCCAGACCGCAGGCGACCGCCAGCATTATCGTGTTTAAAATAAACGGCTGCTGCGTGTAAGCAATCAAAGCGATAGCGACGAACGCGCTCGCCAAACCGACTAAACCGCCGGCAATCGTAACGGTTTGGCGGCTTCGATATTGTCCGATTCCGTAAACGGCGACCGACGATGCAATCGTCGAATAAATCGCAAATTCCAGACCGCGCGGCGCGAGCAGTCCGGCAATTAAAGATGTGAAAATCCCTGTAAAAATAGCCGTTCGGCGGTCGGCAAGCAGCGTCATCAAAAGACTTCCGAAGGCGAACGGAATCGCAAACGCCCACAGCGTCGGGTCGTTGAGCGGAGCTTTTATATTTTGGAACGCGGTAAATTCGGCGAGGCGAAAAAATATCGCCATCAATGCCGTCTGAGCCAGCACGACGAATCCGAATAAAGAGAAAGTTTTTTCTTCAGTTAGAGCGAGTCTCGGCACAACTCCGCGCTGATGGATAAATTTCCAGGCGACCCAATATAAAGCTGAAACTAAAAACAGAAGACCGAAAAAGCGGTTGACCTGTCTGGTTGAAGTGCTGTAATTGCGGATGGCGACGATTTGCGAAAGAGCGTCGGTTGTTATCGTATCGCCTTCACGAACGACGGTTTGCCCGCGTTTGAGCGAAATCGTTACCGGCTGGACACTCGCGGCTGCGTTTTGACGTGCGCTTTCGGTCGCCGCGCTGTCAAACGCGATGCCCGGCTGAATCAGCGGCGCAATCGCGTTATAAAAAGCATCCGCCTCGATTAACGACAAACTTTTTATTTCCGACAAATCCGCTTTGAGTTTTTTTCGCGCGGCGGAAAGTGCGGTCATATTGCTTTCCGGCATCTGCACGATTGATTGCTGATTCGGGTTTTGACGGTCGAGCAGCGATATTTCCGACTCGAAAAACTGCCGGTCCTGATCGCCGTAAATCGAACCGCGCGCACTTTCGCGTAAAACTCTCGTGACGGCTTCAAGTTCGTTTTCGCTGAAACGGCGGGCGGCAAAAATTTTGCCGAGTTCCGCGCCTCCCGCGCCCGTCCAATTTGCGTCAATTTTCGCGTTGGTATTTGTTCGCGCATTGCCGTTGGTTTTCAGATTGGAGTTTGCCGTCGGTTCGTTTTTTCTTTGCAGACTTTCCCACGCCGAACGAAAATTTTGCACCGCTTCGTCCGCCCGGTTCGATTCATATGTAAAAATCGGTTTAATTGATTCTCTCGCGGTTTGCCGGATTCTTTCGGTTTCTTCCGCGTCGGTCGAGGAAATGTCGGCGGGTGAAATAATGCTTTCGCGGGCAATGTCGCCCTGCGCGTAAATTGCTTCGCGGGAAGTACGCCAAAACGGATTATTAATCAAAAATGTCGTCAGAATACACAACACGGCAAAGCCGAACCAGAATCTTTGCGCGGCGGAAAAGTTGGCAAGCAAATTTCCGGCGGAACGTCCGATTTCATTGCGCCATTTTTTTAGCGGCGATGCTAAATCTTGAATACGCTTACTCATCTGGATTTTAGATTTTGGATTTTGGATTTTGGATTGCCGTTTATTAAACAATCCGTCTTTCCTAATCCAAAATCACGCGACGTTGACGGCGAAACTGCTTAAATCCTTCGATAAAACTTCGCCGATTTTCTCGATTAATAATTTTAATGATTTGGGTTGAATAGCTGAAATTGACACGCTTTCGCGGTCTTTGTCAAGCGAAAGCTGTCGTTTCAAAGCCAGGAGCGAAACTTCGTCGAGCAAATCCGCTTTGTTTAAAACGACAATCTGGGGAATTTCATTAAGTTTCAGTTCGAGCAAAATCTTCTCGACCGATTCGATTTGCTGAATCGCCCGCGGATTTGCCGCGTCAACGACGTGAACGAGCAAATCGCTGTCGGAAATTTCTTCCAGAGTCGCCCGGAAAGCGGCGACCAGAGTTTCCGGCAAATCGCGGATAAAACCGACCGTATCGTTGATAATGACTTCCTGTTCAATCGGCAGACGCAGACGGCGCGAAGTCGGGTCGAGCGTCGCAAACATTTTCTTTTCGGCGTAAACGTCGCTGCTCGTCAGAGTGTTCAGCAAAGTAGATTTTCCGGCGTTCGTATAGCCGACGAGCGAAATTATCGGCAGATTTTTCTGGACGCGATTTTTCCGGCGTTCCTGTCGCTGACGGCTCAATCCGTCAACCTGTTTTTCGAGCTGCGTGATTTTATCGCGCACACGGCGGCGGTCGGTTTCCAGTTTCGTTTCGCCGGGACCGCGCCCGCCGATGCCGCCCGCCAGACGCGAAAACGCCGGATTTTGTCCCTGCGCCAGACGCGGCAGAAGATATTTGAGCTGGGCTAATTCGACTTGCAGTTTGCCTTCGCGTGATTGAGCGCGCTGCGCGAAAATGTCGAGAATAAGCTGCGGGCGGTCAATCACTTTTAGTTCCGTCGCTTCGGAAAGAGAGCGAACCTGCGCGGGCGAAAGTTCGGTGTCGAAAACGATTAAATCCGCGCCGAGCCGCATCGAGCGAATCAGAAGTTCGTCTAATTTCCCTTTTCCGAGAACGGTGCGCGAATCAATTTTCGGGCGGCGTTGAATGATTTTGTCGAGAACGACGGTTTCAGCCGAAAGCGCGAGTTCTTCGAGTTCGGCAAGCGATTCTTCGGCTTCCGATAAATATCCAGTCGTCACGTTGACTAAAATCACGCGGTCGCGGTTCGTCTGACGGCTGCGCGCCGTTTGCCGATTGCGCGCCATTTCGGTTTCGAGCGAATTTATCAAACCGATAAAATTCGTATCGAGCTGCGACGGAATATTCGGTTCTAAAAATTCGTAAGGCAAGCCTTCGCCGCCCGTTTCGAGTTTTTCGGCGGTCGTCGGCAAAAGATGCGCCGAATAAACCAAATCCGGCAGTCCGCTTTTCTCGTCAACCTGAATAATCGCCATCAAATCGAGCCGCAAAAGCGCAAGATCGGTCAAATCATCCTGCGTCAGTTTTTCGCGGTTCAAATGCGTGTGAATGCAGCGCAGACCGCGAAATCGTTCTTCGGAAACGCGGGCGCGACCGAAATCCGGCATCTCGATTTGCTTGGCGTTGCCGACCATTACATATTCTACTTGTCCTTTGCGGTTGATGAGAACGCCGATTTGTCGGCGCGTTTCGTGTGAAATTTCCGAAAGTTGGCGGGCGAGTTCCGGCGAAACGATTTGTTCGGGAGCGACGCGGCGCGAGGAAAGTCGTTCGATGCGGCGCAATTGATTTTGCTTTAAGCCTTGAGTGAATCCGTGAATATTACTAATAAATCTTATAACCTCCGAAATATAGTAGTTTCATTATATCAAATTTCATACGCCAGATTTAGGATTTAGGATTCAAGATTTGTGATTCAGGATTGAAAACCAAAATTTAGCTTTCAAATCTCATTCTTAATGCTAAATCCTGAATCCTGAATTTTGAATCCTGAACTCATTTCAATACAATCTACATTTATGCAGCCGCGCACGAAACGACAGAAGGAAGTGCTGGAGTTTATCACCAGATATATTGATAAACAAGGTTACGAGCCGTCTTATCAGCAGATTGCCAAGTATCTCGGCGTAAATTCAAAGGCGGGAGTTGCCAAGCACGTTGCGGCACTTGAGAATCAGGGATTGCTGACGCGGCGGCGCGAAAACGGAACTTTCAATCTTGAAATTCGTCCAAAGGAAGCCGTCACCGAAATCGTCTGCCGCGTAGAATGGCTCGACGCGCCGGGCGATACGGCTTACCGCGAAGAATGGGAAGACGAGCCGCTTTTCGTGCCGAAATTTCTAATCGGTTTTCTCGCGCCCGAAAAAGTTTTCGCCTTCCGTGCGCCGAACGATTCGATGTTCGACAAAGGCATCTATGAAGGTGACGTTATCTTGATCGAAAAACGCACGTTTGTCCGCGACGGCGATTGTATCGCGGCGACAATCGAAAAAAAACGCACCGTTCTGAAGAATTATTATCGCGCCGGAGCTTTCATTGAATTACGTCCTGCAAACGACAGATACGAAACGCTTCGGCTCTCCGCCGACCAGATTGAAATTCAAGGAGTTTACCGCGGACTTTTAAGACCGCTGACTTAAATTGTGGCAAATAATCCGACACCGAACGCGAGTTATAGTTTGACTCTGCGCGTAAAAATTCATAATCGTCCGGGAAAATTGGGCGAAATCACAACCGCCATCGGCAGAGCGGGCGGCGACATTGACGCGATTGACATCGTTTCGGTCGGTAAGGATTTTCTGATCCGTGACATTACCGTCAACGCTTCTTCGGAACAGCACGACAAGGAAATCGTCGAAGCCGTCAGTCTGATTGACGGCGTGGAAGTCGTCAACACTTCCGACCGCACTTTTCTAATGCACCTCGGCGGCAAAATCGAAACCGTTTCAAAAATGCCTCTGAAAACTCGTTCCGATTTATCAATGGCTTACACGCCCGGTGTCGCCCGCGTCTGCGAAGCGATTCATCGGGACCCGGAAAAGGCTTACACTTTAACCATCAAGAAAAACACGGTCGCGGTCGTTTCCGACGGAACGGCGGTTTTGGGTTTGGGCGACATCGGACCGGCGGCGGCAATGCCGGTGATGGAAGGCAAATGCCAATTATTCAAGGAATTCGGCGGCGTTGATGCTTTTCCGATTTGCTTGAATACGAAAGACCCGCACGAAATTATCCAGACGATAAAAAATATCGCGGTCGCTTTTGGCGGCATCAATCTCGAAGACATTTCCGCGCCGCGCTGTTTTGAAATCGAAGATCGTCTGAAAGAAGAACTCGACATTCCGGTTTTTCACGACGACCAGCACGGAACCGCCGTCGTCGTTTTAGCCGCGCTGATAAACGCCTTGAAAATCGTCGGCAAAAAAATGGACGCAATAAAAGTCGTCGTCAACGGAGTCGGCGCGGCGGGCGTTGCCTGTTCAAAAATCGTGATGGCGGCGGGCGTTAAAAATATCGTCGGCTGCGACCAGACCGGCTCGATTTATGAAGGTCGGACGGAAAATATGAATTGGGTTAAAGATTGGTATGCCAGAAATACCAACCGCGATATGGAAAAAGGTTCGATTCACGATGTAATTAAAAATGCCGACGTATTTTTCGGTTTGAGCGCACCGGCGGTTATCAGCGTTGACGATTTAAAGCTGATGAACCGCGATCCGATTATTTTTGCGATGGCGAATCCGATTCCTGAAATTATGCCCGAAGAAGCGATTGATCACGTTGCAGTGATGGCGACCGGACGCTCGGATTACCCGAATCAAATCAACAATGTTCTATGTTTTCCCGGTATCTTTCGCGGCGCACTCAATTGTCGCGCATCCGCAATAAATGAGGAAATGAAGTTGGCGGCGGCAAACGCGATTGCCGGAATTATTACCGAAGACGAACTACATCCCGATTATATTATTCCTTCGGTTTTTGACAGAAGAGTCGGCGAAGCGGTTGCTAATGAAGTCGAAGAAGCGGCGTATCAAACCGGCGTAGCGCGGCGCGAACGCACCGACAGCGACTCGGAGTTTTAACTGAGGTTTCTGCAAAGTCGGAAGGCAATTTGTGACACCGATTCACACGGATTAATGCAGGATTATTATTGATAATTCAAGCCAAAATCTTTTGTTTTATCCGTGTTTTATAGGTGTGAATCGGTGTTAAAAATCTTTTCCGATTTTGCGGTTGTATCGGTTTGCTATCTGATATTTCAGTTCAATATTATGGATTGACCGTATCGCAGAGCAGATGTTCGGATTCTTCCGTTTGTCGGTAAGGAATTCCCAGTTTACTCAAAGCATTTTCGAGCAGCACAGCCTTACTTAATTCGCCTTCGCCGAAATGCACGCCGCGCGGTTTTCGATTGTAAATAGCCTGAAACGCTTCGTGTTTGGCATCTTCGCTGATATCGAGCGATTTTAACGCTTTGATGACTATTTCCGAATCAATATTTTTATTTTCGACGACGAAGGGAATATTTATAAATACCATAGTTTTATCCTAACACTTTCCAGCCGGATAAAATGATTTAATCAACCTTAAATTTATAGCCGAAGCCGTGAATAGTTTGGATAAACTGAGGATGTTTCGGATTATCTTCTAATTTTTGCCGCAGCCACGCGACGTGAACGTCAACGGTTCTGGTCGAAGGCATCGCGTCGTAGCCCCAAACTTCGTCCAATAATTTATCGCGCGAATGAACCGCACCCTGATTTTCGATGAGAAATTGCAGAAGTTTAAATTCCATCGCCGAAAGTTCGATTGGACGGGAATCTTTTGTTACTTCAGCCTGTTTGAAATCAATGACGACGCTGCCGAAACGAAAATTTTCCGACGAAGGATTGTGAAACGTATTCGGCGAACGACGCAAAAGAGCTTCGATGCGGGCGAGCAGTTCGATAACTTCAAACGGTTTGGTCAGATAATCGTCCGCGCCGAGTTTTAAGCCGAGAACTTTGTCAATCGTTTCGCCTTTCGCCGTGAGCATCAAAACCGGCGTTTCAATAGATTTTTGGCGCAAATCGCGGCAAACATCGTAACCGTTTTTTTTCGGCAGCATCACGTCGAGAATTATCAAATCGAATTTTTCCGATAAAGCCAACTCAAAACCGATTTCGCCGTCCGCCGCGCTTTTTACCGTAAAACCTTCGCTTTGCAAACGGTCGGTCAATGTCAGAATCAAACCGGCTTCATCTTCAACCAATAAAATCTTCATTTATCATTTACCATTTATCATTCAACATTTACCATTTACCATCAATCACTCAATTCTGCTGTTTTTAGTGAAGAAGTTTCACCCTTTTAGATTGATAAATGTTAAATGATAAATGGTAAATGAATCGTAAATCGGCTTCCCTTTCCGACTTCGCTTTCAACCACGATTTTGCCTTTGTGCGCTTCGATTGTTCTTTTAACTAAACTCAAACCCAAACCGTTGCCGTGAATCTGCTCGTCAACGACCGATTTGGCGCGATAAAAAGGCTCGAAAATATGCTTCAAATCGTTTTTAGCAATGCCGATGCCTTTGTCTTCGATTGTGATTTTTACTTTATTACCGCCGTTTCGCGCCGAGATTTTCAGAAATTTTTCGCCGTTAGAATATTTTATCGAATTGGCAATCAGATTTTGCAGCGTCTGCGTTAGAGCGTTTTTATCCGCGACTATTTCCGGCAGATTTTCGGCGATTTCGGTTTCGACCGTAAAACTTTTTTCGTCAATCAGCGGCTGGCATTCGACGAGCGCGTTTTCGATGATTTCGCCGACATTAACTTGGCGAAAATCGTATTTCTTTTTCCCCGAATTCGCTCCGGCAAAGTCCAGAATTTGCTCGACCATTTTCGAGAGTTTTTTGCCTTCGCCTTTAATTAAATTTCCATAGCGCGAAACCTGACCGTATTCCTTTGTCACGCCGTCCGCCAGATTTTCACCCGCCGAATAAATAACCGCGAGCGGTGTGCGGAATTCGTGTGAAACGCTCGAAACAAATTCGATTTGCCGCTGCGCGAGAGTTTTGGCGCGCTGCGCTGAAACAAAAACGGCGATTATACTAATCGCCAAAAGCGACAAAATGCTAAAACTTATTGCCAGATTTTTGCGGCGCGTGTTTGTGATAAATTTTTCGAGAGAACCTGCTGAATGTCTGATATTGAGAAGCCAAATTCCCTTTGCCTCTCTTTTTTTTTCAAGAGTTTGGTCGTCAAAAATCTGAACTTTCAAATTGTTATTGGCTGAAATTTCCGGCAGCGGCGGCAATTTTTTTTCAGCGTTGCGTTTTTCGATGTATATTTTCTTTTTCGATTTACTGCTGATGAAGATGTCACTTCTCGTGACCATATTGAAGTTTCCAACCGACAAATCGTAAATCGAAATGCTGAAATCGTTGGTTTCTCCTGTTGTAGTGAAATTTTCTGCCGGTCTAAATATTTCGCCGGAATCGGTTTGTCTGACAATCGAAACATTATAATTAAAAGTGTTGTCGGGCGGAAAATAGCGTTTCGTCAAATCTGACAAAAGACGTTTTATCGCGTTTGCGTCATACTTAAGAACGAGCAAGCCGACGATTTTCGGTTCGATACGCGGGATACCGTTTTTATCCGTGCCAATCATTTCGCCGCCGCCGTAATTCGCCATCACGACGGTGTAATCGTTTTTAACGAGCGGCTCGGAAATAGAAATCTTTAACGGCTTTTCCTCGAAATTTGCGCTGATTTCGTCGAGTTCGGCGTTTGAGTCCGCCGACACAAATTCGTTTTTCTCCGCGTCGTATTTGAGCCGATTTTTGTCTTTTTCGAGAAAGTAAAATTCGCCGATTAAATCCTGATATTCGGTTTGA
>JALYQJ010000227.1 GCA_030855875.1 Acidobacteriota bacterium | reverse complement strand
ATGAACCGATTAAAAAAATCTCGCTCGTCATAGTCGAGGGCAATCCGACCCGCCAAAGCCAAATCAGAACTTTAATTAAGGGATTAAAAGAGAACGGAAAGAACGATTCCAAAAAAACCGAAAAAACTGAAAAAACTGAAATCATTAAATTTGAAAACTTAAGAATTACTTTGCACGACCCGGAAGTCGGCGCAGCGTTTGAAAAAATCAAAAATGAACAATCGAAAGCGACGCACACTGATATGACGCGCCTGACTATCGAACGTTCGTTTGAGAAAATTGACCAAACAACCAAAAAACGGGAGCGCGGACGTTTTCGCCTTTCGGCATTCACGGCGAACGCGGCGATTCCGGTGCGAGAAATAGTCGTCAACGACCAAATTATCGAACAGCTTGTTGACGAACTTCGTTACTCGAACAGCCTCGACAAACAGGAACAATATGGCAAATTGCTGCATTCGATTTTGATGCCGGAAGATTTTCAAAGCGTCATTGACACCGATAAATCTCTCGTTTTGGTATTGAACCGCGAAGCCAGCGTCGTGCCGTGGGAAATGCTCTGCTTCGGCACGGGACGCACCGCGTCGAACTTCGGCGTGGATTTGCGAATCAGCCGCCAGTTCAGTTCGACCCGCGCCAATGTTCCCGGTGCCGCGCCCGCGCTCAACAAACATTTCAAAGCACTGATTATCGCTGATCCTGCCCGCGAACCGGAATTACAGCTTCCCGGCGCGAGACGCGAAGGTGTGCGGCTCAAAGAATATTTCCGCAAACTACAAACGGAAATGCGCGACCGGATTGATTTGCAGTTTCAAGCCTGTATCGGTTACGAGGAATGCGACATCGTAAAAATTCTTAACCTGATTTTTAACGAGGAATTCGATTTGATTCACTTTGCCGGACACGGCACTTTTGATGCGGAAGACCCGTCGAACAGCGGTTGGGTTTTCGGTGAAAATTTGATTCTGTCGGCGCACGAGATTTTTCGTCTGCGGCGCGTTCCGCGTCTGGTTTTCGCCAACGCCTGTTTTTCGTCGGGACTTCCAACGGTCGAATCAAATCGCCAACTCGCCGGACTTGCCGAAGCGTTTTTCGACCGCGGCATCGAAAATTACATCGGCGCGGGCTGGCAGGTCAGCGACGAACACGCCGTCAAATTCGCGCAAACTTTTTATCAGAAAACAATCGAAAACGGAGAAACTCTCGGCGAGGCGTTAAGCGAATCGCGGATGAGCATTTCACCGCGACACGCGAGAGTTTTGCCAGCCGATTCGACCTGGGGCGCGTATCAGCATTACGGCAATCCGAACTCCCGGCTGGTCAATAGCCCCGGCGAAAACAGTCCGAAGCCGGAGCCGGTCACCAAACAAAAAGCGGACGATAAACAAAAAGCGGACGATAAGCAAAAATAAAAAACAAAAAATTTAAGGAGAACAATAATGCAGATACCGATTAACGCAAACACATTCAAAAAATCGTTTTTAGACGGCGACGGAAATTTCGAGATTTCTACCGACCAGGACGGTTGGAAATCTTTATACGAAGCCGGAAAACCTTTTTCAAAGGATGTGGACAGTCTTGCCGAGATAAAATTCAGCATCGGCACGAGTAAGGATTTGAAGTTTGGAGAAAGCGACAAACTCGCTCTGAAAGTCGGCTTTAATAGCGAGGCAGCCGGTTTGATTGATTTGATTTGGGCGGCGGACGAAAGCGATTTGATAAAAAAATACCAGCTCGAATCGTTTCTGACCGCCGACAAACTTTATATGGCTCTGGTTTTTAACGCCAAAGCCGACGGCAAGGTCAAAGGCAAATTCCCGACCGGACCTTTAACCGCAAATTTCGGTATCGGCGCGGGCGGCTATGTCGGCTACACGCGATTAGTGCCGTATCAAAAAACAAAGACGGTCAAGGAAATTATGACCGATTTGTTTGCTGAAACCCGTCTGCCGCAGAAAATCAATAAAAAGGACGAAATTCCCAAAGAAGGCGAAGTCGTCATTCTCAGCTACGGCGGTTATTTGAATTTGAGCGCAGGTGTTCATTGGGGTTATTCGCTGACCGGAACGCGCTCGTTTGACGTAAAAGATTTGCACCTTGCGGCTAATTACAATCTGAAATTGGTTGCCGAAGCTAAAATCGGTTATCGATTGGCGGGCGATTTTTCAATCGAAGTCAGGCGCGGAAACACGGCGGATTGGGCGCGTTTTGTCGTTCGCAAAAAACGCCGTTCGGAATTTAACTTCGCCGCCGATGTCGGTTTCACGGGTAAATTTGAACTCGACGGGCTGCCCGAATCGGCTGACGATTTTCTGGCGGCTCTGTTCGGGACGAAGGCGAAAACCTTTCTCGATTATTTTGCCAAAGCCGAAAAATTCTCCTCGCTTGAAGAACTGGAAAAAGCCGTCGGTAAAATCGCCAAACAGTATTTGCAGAAACTTTCCGACAATCTAATCGGTAAAGCATTATCAAACGGAACGCTCCAGGAATTTCTCGCGGCAGTCAAGAAAGTAACCGATTTTTATAAAACGATTGACGAGCGCGTCATCAATTTATACGAAGATTTTCTCGGCAAAATTCCGCAATTAAATAAAATTCTGGATGATATTCTCAAACTGCAAAAATTTGAAAATTTGAGCAAACTGACCGACGCGAAAACGTGGGAAATTATCAAGAAACTGTCGGGAGAAAAATTCTACAACTTGTTGCTCGAACAAGACGAGTTTGAAAAGTTTTTGAAATTTATTCAAACGGCAAAAGATTTTGTCAACGACGGCGTGAACGAGGAAATCAGAAATTTCATCGCCGACTTAAAAGAAGAATTTCCGCTCGACGGGCTTTTCAAAGAACTCGAAAAATTCAATACACCCGCCAAACTCAAAACGCTCGCCGACGAGAAACTTCAGGGCTTGGTCGAAAAACTGCTCGGCAAAGCGTTTGATGAATTAGGTAATTTCAAAGACGCTTCCGAGCAAATCAACGCGGCTCTCAAACAAATCACGAAATTCAAGGAAAAATGGTATGAAAAAATAACCGCTTCGACAAAACAGTCTTTTAACTTCAATCTGAATTACGCATATTCGCAGGCGAACGAGTCCGATGCTTTGATTGATGTCGAAATCAATCTGTCGAATGCGGCGGGACAATCTCTGGCTGATTCAGCCGCCGTCGGCGATTTTGCGGAGATTCTTCGCCAATATGATTCTTCGATTGTCCGTATCAACCCGAATACGGTTCTTACTCAAAAACTAACAAAATCCGCGCATTTGCAGGTTAATGTTTTGGGATGGGGCTATGAAAGATTGGTCGAACTTCTGCAAAAAGTCGAACACGCGATTGAAACCGAAGCGGGCGGCTTAATACACGTTTTTACGATTGAAACGCAGCTCGAACAGCTTTCCAAAAAGACAAAAAGAAAGAAATTGCTCGAAGAAGTGCAAAGCAATTTTCTTCTGCGGGCAGTCGGCGCAACCTTTCAGCCTTCGGGCGATGGCAACGCGCCTTTTGACGAAGCGACCAACAAATATGTTATCGCCACGCTAAAAAATATGGCGGTTAAATACGAATTGCTTTATCGGGACACGGAAACCAAACCCGAAGAGTTAAGGCTTTATTTAGACCTCGCCGAATTGCTCGGTTTGATTCCGAGTCGAGAAAGAATGGTTCGAGAACTGCAAAGCCAATTTCCCGACGGCTTAGGCGAGGTTTCCGTCGAATACATTGTGCGCTACGACGATCAAACCGTGCGAAACGCTTTTACTCTGAGTGGCGACGAGTTGAAAAATTGGGCGCGGCGCACCATTCGGCAGTTAATTGCCGCCAAATATACCGGAATGAGGGAAATTGATTGGCTGGCGCGAGTTGGTTTTGCCTATTCGAGTCAAAATTTGGCAGACATTTATTACAACGAAGGTTTTACGGCGGTTCTGGCAAAAGCCAAAGCCGTTAGTCTACCCGCGTGGTTCACGGGCGGCGTGCAGCTTCCGGCACTTCCGCTGACCGAAGCCAATCGCCAACTAATCGTAACTCTCTACAATATCGAACGAAGCTATGTCGAACGGCTCAACAAACTCGACATTTTAATTGACAAATGTCTCAAAGAGGGCGTTCCCGTTCCGGTTGACGACTTGGCAAAAGCCTCGCGCGATTTTGTCGGGATGGCTGATGATCTCGAAGATTTCGGCAGAGAAAACAGTTTCTTTATCGCCTTTGACAAACTAACTCAAGCCGGCAGCAACGGCAAATGGCGCAGAGAATCGGCGATGGTTTTAACCGTCAAACCGAACGAAAAAGAAACGGTCGTTAAGTATTTAATGGGTTAAATCTAAACAAATCGGAGGAACATATGAGTTTTATTTTTAAGGAAAGTCACATAAGACGTTTATGTGAATTAAATTATTTTCCTGTCCCTGATGACGGGATGATTCTTTTCGGATTACGCGGATGCTTGCCAGCCGATGTAGACGGTTGTGAGTTTGATAAAGAACATACTTTGGTTCTCAAAGATGTAAATTATACAAATCCGCGCTGTACGCTCGGACAATGGCTGCCCCAAAAGGGAACTATTGCTTTATTCCCCGCCAGCACGGTTCCGCACCGATCATATATCAGAATTTCTCATACAAAAAACGGCTTGGGAGCTAACCAGTTGGTTACCGGTTATTACGGCGATTACCGCAAAGGTCTACACAAGCCCGGCAGCATAACGGCGCATAATGCCTTCAGGCAGACCGAAGGTCGTCCGGTTCGTCGCAGTGCTGATGACTATGACTATGAAAATGACGACCGGATTGAATTTACGAATCCTTACGACAATCTCCACGCCGCCTGGTGTCAAGGTATTAACAGCAGTAATTTTGCGGGTGCCGGGTGTCAGGTAGTAGTCGGTTTTCCAAAATGCGCCAAACCGAATTATAAAGATAATGTCGGACCCTGGAAAGTCTTTAATGAGAATGCTTATAAACTGGCACAAACCAGTTTCCCGTATATCCTGCTTAACGGAACAGATGCAGAAAGAATAGCTATAAATGACGGTAAAAAACTTCCCGTCAGATTAAGATTCGGCTCGAAGGGAAAATTAGTAACCAAACTTCAAGAAGCATTAAAAAAAGAAAAATTCTATGAAGGAATTTTAGATGACAGTTTCAAGGAAAGAACCTGGCGAGCGGTAATAAATTACCAGACTTTTCGGTTTGGTCCCTTGGAGGATGATGGAGTTGTCGGACCCAATACGGCGACGACTCTCGGAATGAATTGGGAAGAAAGATAAGCGGCAGTCTTGTAACCGTTGAAGACGGCGCGAACAAAGGCGACTCACGGAAACGAACAGGCAATATTCGACCGTGAGACAAGAAAGAGTACCGGTTTCGATAACGGTTTTATTGATTACCGCAGTTTTAAAGTGAAAAATTTTCCGATAGCTGAACCTGTAAATATTCAGGTTCAGCTATCGCATATCAATCAAATGCTGCCGATAAAACATTATGAGTGAAATTATTAAATTCCCTGAAAAGGAAAAGGAAATCAGTAAATTTCCTGAGTGGGAAAAAGATAAGCCGGAAGAATCGCTCGATGCGATTTACGATTGGGCGGTGTGTGCCGCAACAAATAACGTCGAATGGTATGAAAGAAAGAAAAAGCCGCGCCGCCTCTGGTCGCAGAGTTTGCGCGCTCTTTCAATCATATTTGCCGCCGCCGGCGCGTTGTGTCCGCTGATTGACGCGACAGGAGTCACGGGCGGCGAACTGATTTTGGCAAGGTGGGGCTACGTTTTTCTAGCAGTCGCGGCATCCGTCGCCGGATTCGATTATTATTTCGGTCACTCGTCGGGCTGGATGCGTTTTATCGTCACGCAGATTTCCATCGAACGCGCCCTCAAAGAATTCCAATACGATTGGGTAATCCTTAAAGTCCAGCAGGAAAACAATCCGTCAAGCACACCGATTTTTCTGCAAAGAGCCAAAGATTTCACACTGCAAATCGAGAACATCATCAAACAGGAAACCGATGCTTGGGTTACGGAATTTCAAACAAATATCACCCAACTCGAAAAAGTCTTAAAAACCGAAACCGAAGCCCGCAAACCCGGCAGTATCAAAGTCTCAATTAAAAACTGCTCCGATTTTGAACGAGTCCAAATCCGCCTCAACGACAATCCGGTTAAAGAACTTAATGGCGTTTCCGAAGGCATCATCAATACCGTCGCGCCCGGACATTATGAAGTCACGGTCATCGGCAAAAAAGACGGAAAGGAACACAAGGCAAGCAAAGTGATTGAAGTTCAAGCCGGTACATTGGTAAGGGCTGAATTTACTTTGTCAAATCAACAAACGTAATGTTTGTCACAACATTAAAAGCTGTTCCGCTAGTTCTAATTATTGATTGTTTGAATTGGAAATTTTTTTCAAAACAACAATTGTAATGCATACCCAAATATTATTTATGGTTCTAATTATTAAAAATAAATCTGGAGGTTGAAATGAAAATAAAGATAATTAACCGTGTCGTATCTGCCATTCTAGTTACGGCTTTGCTCGGAACTAATTTGCTCGCACAACTTCAACTAGGACCGCAACGGCTGGTAAGTATGCCTGCTCCGACTTTAAGAAACCGGACTAGGTTGGCAACCGCGCTTCCTCGCGTTGGACGTCCCCGGCTTTCCTTTGTCGGAAAAGTAGGAGGCGTTGCATTTGATAGTGAGGCAAAACCAGCTAATGGGGTAGTTGTTAATACTATAAGCCTCAATTATTTGCCGAATACTAAACCCGACGGTGAGCGCCTTTCTATAACTGTTAACGGACGCACCATATCAGCTCCGATATATGATTGGCAGTTAGTTCCGACCGCTAAATTCGCAAATAGTGATTCTTACTCTTGTTTTACGCTTTTCGGCGATCTTAATGATCCTGTGGAGCAAACAAACGTTTTAAAACGGGGCGGACGAATTCTCAATTATCACCAGGATTTTGTTAACACTCTAATGGGGTTGCGGCTATTTCAGTTAGACAATTTAGTTATTAATCCATATTCCTATGAGCTTCCTAAGGACGCTAGCGGATATGTTTTAGGGGCGGGCGAATCGGCGCCTGATATTCAAGCAAACCAAAGAGGATTACTGACGTTTGTCAGATTCCAAGTACAAAACAAAGGATTGTTTGATAAAGGTCGGTCCTATGTCATTAGCGATCGTGATGAACCGGTTAGTTTTGATTTACGAGGCAATAAACTGAATCTTTACGGTGAACCATCCTACTACTTTTGGCGGAGGGATGAAGCGGCTTCGGCACGGTTTCGCACGAGGGAGGGGCAAAAGCAGTTTCAAGATGAATTCCGTGCGGAACTTCAAGCTCTTTACCGAGTAAACCCGTCTGCTAACCGTAAAACGTTACTTATACCACGATTGCTAACTGACGTTGATAACTACGAGAATCAAATTGGTGACTACAGACCTTTGATTTCTCTTGGTCAAGTAGAACTGGTTGGGCTGCTCTCAACAAAGGGTGCAACGCCGCAAATTATACGAGCCTCACGCAGGGCTTTACTGAATCAACAATCTTTGGGATCGTTAGAAAATCAATTAATGGTTCTAAGGCTGCTTACTACTGTTCAGCAAGCAATTCCGGTTCCCGAACTCAGTGAAAAGGTTTCTAAGGAAACTGCTATGTTGCGTGCTATTAATCCTGCCGTTTGGGATGCTGGCGTTACAGTTATGCAATATGCCGCTTTCTTCCGATACTGTAAACGAAATTATCCGCAGCAGTGGAATCTTTTTATGAGGCAAATAAGTCGCGTTCGAACGCAAGATCTAAAGCCTTCTGTAATTACCCCGACGATTATGGAGCCACCATCAAGAAACTAAAATAATTTGAGAAGGATGAAGTATGTCCCAATTTCCAAAGGTTTTTATCAGTTTTTCTTCAAAAGATCAAAATGAAGTAAGGAAGTTATTCTCAGCGCTGGAAATTCAAAATGTTAAGGTTTGGGATTATTCGGGCGCCGGGCAAGAACTTCCTTTAGCTCATCAAGTCAGCGACTCTCTTAAAAAGAGGATTGATGAATGTGATTACTTTATAGCAATAATTAGTCCTATCACAATAGATGAGGAAATCGGACGCCATACCCGGTTTGAGGTTCGGTATGCAATAGAGTGCGGCAAACTTCAACCAGATAGAATTTTGCCTGTTCTTATTAATAATCCGGCAGATAACTGGTTGAGTTTATATGACGAACTCAAATCTGTTCTCCGGATTAATAATCTTGATACAGACAATCCGAGTAGCTTTGAAGATAATATACGAAAAATTTGTGAATGGTTATCGGTTTCCTATGTTCCTTCTTCTTTAAGAGATTCGAGAGTGTTTTTTGCCCAACTATTTTTAAAGGAAGCGGAGGGCGAACAGTTAGAAAATTCCCACTTCGTACAACTAATGACTGTAATGAACAATTGCGCCACAGACCTAGTGGCTGAAAATTGGTTGGGCGTAAAGAACAAGGTAAATTTATTTCTTAACTTGATTGATATGCTTGCTCCACGTGCGGGATTTTATTACCCACTGGTTATCCGGGGAGTTTCCGAATTACAACTTAGTGAATTCGAAAATGCGGAACAAACGTTCTTGCAGGCAACTGAAAATCATAACTTTGAAAGTAACCCTTTAATCGGGTTGGGGTTCGCCGGATTGGGACACGCTTACTTTTCACTAGGAAAGTATAATGAATCACAAAACGCTTTTCAAAAAGCCCTTAGCTTTTTACCCGATGAAGATGACATTCAATATGGAGATGATGTTCAATTTAATCTTCTAGGCGCTCTTATTCAGGCAGATGTGATTATATTTGATGAAACTGTACTAGATAAATTCGATTTATCAAAAATACCGCTAGAAGATCGTCTCAAGGTTATAACACTAAAAGGAGCGGCAAAGTATAAAAAAGGGAAATACCGAGAAACTATACTAGTTTTCAGCGAGATAAGCCGAAATGAATTAGACGAGACTTCCGCCATTTACTATGCGCTGGCGTTAAAAGAGTGTGGCTGTGAAGAAGATGCCATAGACATTTTAAATTTTGCTGCCGACAAAATAAAAACAGCTAATCTTTATCATCACCTTGCAGATACTTACCTGTGTACGGGGCGTATCCAAGAATCTTTACGCATATACGAAGACATTTTATGCAACTCACTTAACCGAGCAGACTGGATAAGACAATATTTCATTGAATATGCTCAAATTCTTAAATCTGTTAATAAGATTAGAAATTATGAAAAGATTTTAGTGGCGTGTGAAAAAGTTTTAGATTCAAACTCTTTTCCGCTTCCTAACTCAAAGGAGGATTTCTTTTACACAGGATTTGCGTATTACCTCTTAGACAAGCACAAAGAAGCAAGATTCGATTACAATCGCTCACTAGATTTTTGCGATCAATATTACGATGAGATTGAGTTGTGCGAAATCTAAAATATGTTTTATGAAAGAGGTATTGTTAACGGTGGTTTTACCGCCGATAAAAGTAAAAGAGCATGAACTGGGAAATTAGCCGCGCCAAGGAAAGCGGTGTCATATTGAAATCGGCGGCAATCAAAATTAAAAGCTATTATCAATTAACTAAAGGTTTGACAGGCGCAAGCGTTTCACCGAATTTCACTATGGACGGTATCGTTCAGGCTTTGAATAACGCGACGAGAATTACTACTAAATTTTATGATTATCGCCTTAGCCGGAAGAAGAATTGACGCGCCGGATGCCGAAGAAAAGCGTTTTCCTTTGAAAAGAAGAGCATCAGTACGCCGAAAAATAATAAGATTCTTCAAAAAAAATAACATTACCGAATTAATCAGTTCGGGTGCTTGCGGTGCAGATTTACTTGCTCAGGCGGTGGCAAAAAAGTTGAAGATTAGGCAGCACATAATTCTTCCCTTTGGACGCGAAAAGTTTCGTAAAACCTCCGTAACAGACAGACCGGGTTATTGGGGAAAATTGTTTGATGAAATTTGCGATGAAGCCGAACGCCAAGGAAATCTGATCGTTCTCAAAGGTTTTGAAGATGACGAAGAAAAAGCATATTCGGCAGTCACGACGGAAATTCTCAAATACACAAAAAATTTGCAAACAGAAAAAGAAAAACTTTTAGCCGTCGCGGTTTGGGAAGGAAAAGCGAAGGACAAAACTAATGAAACAGATTCATTTATCGAACAAGCGAAAATCAGAAAAATAAGGACAACAGAAATTCTTATAAGAAGCTATTAGTTTTCAAGTCTGATTCATTGCAGTAATTAACTCTTTAAAAACTAAACTTATGTAAATCCAGACGATATTAAAATCAAAAAATCAAGAGGAGATTGATAAATGGCATCTGTTTATATCTCATATAAAAGCGAAGATCAAGAAATAGCGCATTCATTAGTTCCGTTGCTGACAGAAAAAGGACACCGGGTAAGATACGACCAAGACCTTTTTATCGGTGCGACCTGGCGAGATCAACTTATGGAATCAATCCTGAATTCGGATGTTGTAGTTTTACTTTGGACAGCCAATACTCACAGATCTCAATTCGTTCCGGCAGAAGTCGGAGTCGTTAGGGCATCGCCGCGAATCGGACTGCTGTCGGTATTAATTGGGAAAGTGGATATTCCTGCGTTTATCCAGGATTTAATGGTGGAAAGAGTTTTTGATACGACAACGGAAACGCTCAAAAAACTTTCAGAAAAATTAGATGTTTCAATCCAAAAATTCCTCGAACATCGAAACATCAGAAAAAAAGGCAGACCCAAAATATTCATTAGTCATCGGCACAAGGACGAAAAAATTGTCAGCGCACTGGTGGATTGTATAAAAACGTATTTTTATATAGATAAGCAAGATATTCGCTGCACGTCTGTTCGACCATACAGACTTCCGGTTGGAGAAAACACTTCCGACCGTCTTCGTGATGAAATAAAGGATGCCGAAGTCGTATTAGGCATTTTGACTACCGACACGCTCGCTTCGAGCTATGTAGCTTTTGAATTGGGAGCCGCTTGGGGACAGCGCGCGTGGACTTGCCCGCTTTTAGCCGGCGCAGCCGACCAAAGTCATATTCCAGACCCAATCAAAGATTTATCGCCGTTATTTCTAAATAAATCGGGAGATTGTTTTCAATTTTTAAATGATTTATCAAGTTTTACGTCATTAGAAAAAAGAAAAGATTTTGATGAAGGCGAACTCTCGGACAAAATAAGCAAGCTCGTTGAATACGCAACGCTTACAAACTCAGATAACAACCGGAAATAATAAATTTACTGATTCAGGGACAAAAGATGGAGGAATGATCTTATGAAATTGCTGGAACGATTGAAAACAAAAGGCGCGAAAAGAATTTTAGCACTCGACGGCGGCGGCATTCGCGGAGCTTTGACGCTCGGTTATCTGGAAAAAATCGAACAAATTTTAAGAGATAAACACGACAATCAAAATTTGAAACTCTGCGAATATTTTGATCTGATCGGCGGAACATCTACCGGCTCGATCATCGCGGCGGCTCTTTCCGTTGGGATGACTGTCGCTGAAGTCAAGAAGATGTATCTCGACCTCGGCGAAACGGTTTTTACCCGAAACCGCTTATGGAAATGGTTGAAAGCCTCCTTCAGCGCGGACAATTTACGGATTGAACTTCAAAAAGCGTTCGGCGATATTACGCTCGGCAGTTCGGAAATAAAAACCGGACTTTGTATTTTTGCGAAACGCGCCGATACCGGAAGCACCTGGGTTTTTATCAATCATCCCGAAGGAAAATATTACCCCGACAATAAAGATATTTTGCTGCGCCGCGCGGTTCGCGCCAGCACCGCCGCGCCGACTTATTTTGAGCCGGAAACGATTGATGTCGGTCGCGGTCAAAACGGCGCGTTTATTGACGGCGGCGTGAGTATGGTCAACAATCCGGCGTTGATGCTTTTTCTGATGACTTCGCTGAAAGGATTTCCTTTCCATTGGGAAACCGGCGAAGACAAAATCTTACTCGTTTCAATCGGCACAGGAACCTGGAAATTGCGAAGCGATGTAGATTCGGTCAGCGGCGCGTGGCTCGCTACCTGGGCAAGCAGAGTTCCGTCAATCCTGATGTATGATGCGAGCCAGCAGAATCAACTGCTTTTGCAATTTCTTTCCAACACAAAAACGCGCTGCGAAATAGACAGCGAAATCGGCGATTTATCTTCCGATTTGCTGACTGAAAAACCGCTGTTGACGTATCTTCGCTATAACGCATTTTTGGACGAAAACGGAATGAACGAATTAGGTCTGGTCGAAATGATTCCAAAACTCGATTCTCTGCGCGATATGAGTGCCGGAAAGAATAGATTCGACTTAGCAAACATTGGCGGAAAGTCCGCTGAAAGACAGGTTTTGGATGACCATTTTCCAAATGAATTTAATATCGATAAGTAAAATATCAGAAACTGCATTATGAATCAGGAGGATGCGAGATGACAGATAACACCAAATCTTATAAGTATGATGTATTTATTAGTTATTCAAGGAAGAATGAGGCTTTTGCAGGCAAACTTGAGCAAGCACTTGAGAGTTATAAACCTGAAAAAGATCTCAAAGTTCCGCAGCGTTTCATTGAAGCCTTTAGGGATAAAGAGGATTTTACCGGGAGTAATTATCACAAAAGCCTCTTGAAAAATCTGAATGATTCCTCTAAATTGATTGTCGTTTGTTCACCTGAAGCGCGAGAAAGCCGATATGTGAACGATGAAATTAAACAATTTGTAGATGTTAGAGGAGCCGACCATATCATTCCTGTTTTATTCACCGGAATTCCTAACAATGAAGCAAAGGCGGGACAAGAAAATGAAATGGCATTTCCCGATGAGTTGTGCAAAGCGATAGAGATGCCGTTAGCAGTAAATTATCTAGGTTTCAATGTTCAGAAGGACAAAATTAATAAAGGTATTTTCACTGATTCTTGGTATAGCATTCTGGCAGATACTTATAATCTTAGTCGTAGCGAGATGGAGCAGCGCGAGAAACGAAGACGAGCCCGCAAAAGAAGATTTACCGTTAGTGTTTTGAGCGCAAGTCTTATGGTTCTTTTTGTATTACTAATCTTCGCTTTAGTTTCAAGAAGTCAGGCGAAGACTGAGCAAGAAAAGGCAGAAATAGCACAACAAAATGCAGAAACAGCACAAAAAGCTGAGAAAGAACAAAGGGAAATAGCTGAAGGCGCAAAAAAAGATGCAGACATTCAACGTGATGCCGCAATTGAAGCAAAAAGACAAACAGACGCAGCATTAATTAGTGCAAAAGAAGCGAAAGCTCTTGCCGAAACTAAGCGTAAAGAGGCAGAAGAGGCTGCTAAAAATGAAAGAATAGCTAAAGATCAAGCAGAAGAACGACGAAAACAGGCTGAACTGGCTGCTGAAAATGAAAGGATAGCAAAGAAGCAAGCATTGGATGAAAAAGATAAGGCAAATGCCGCGCTGAGAACTGCCTTGACTGAAAATGGACGCGATGAATTAACAGGTAATTATCCATTCCGCGCCGCCGTCTATCTTGATAGGGCATCCCGAATTCCACTAATAAATGAAAATTATACAGAGTTATCAACAATTAAATTTTTATTAGGACAGGCAATAAGAAAAGTAGAGGCATTACGATTTTCCGTTAACAAAGTTGATAGTGCTTCCTTTTCTAAAGACGGCAAGGAAATATTCGCTTTCGGCGAAAATGGTTTAAGTATTTGGAATACAGAAACTGGAAAAGAAACTAAAAGCAGTTTAAGCGAAGATCAGGCACAAGTGTTAAAAGACAATTCAAACGAAGCCCTTTCACCGAATGGAAAACTTTTGGCGACCGGCGGTTATGGAGGAATCGTCAAAATTCTGGACTCCGAATCGAGAAAGGAAATTGGTTCTTTCCAAATAGAAGGTATTTTGAATTCAATCTCTTTTTCGCCGGACGGAGAGAATTTGCTTGTTGGAAGTGACGATTTCCTTGCTAAGGTCGTCAGAGTTCGTGACAGGGGAATCATTTCGACATTTGAAAATCAAAGCAGCATAAGTTCGGCAGCTTTCTCGCCTGATTCAAAACGAGTTTTTACTTTGGGAATTGATCGAATTTTGAAAGTTTGGGATTTACAACAAGAACAAAAGTTTTATGACGATAACGATACCCGCCCTCTTTGGTCTGCGGAAATTTCAAAGGATGGAAAGTTAGTTGCCGCAGCTGGCTTCAAAGGCATAGTTCATGTATGGTCAACCGAAAGTCAAAAACAACTTTTCTCACTTAACCATGGGGAACCTGTTACCTCTGTTCAATTCTCACCTGATTCAACAAAGTTAATTACCGTAGGCAACCCTGATAATAGATACGCAAAACTTTGGAGTTTGACAGAAGGAAATGAAATTATGAATTCGGAGTTCTCAGATACAGTTTTGAATTCGATAGCTTTTTCCGCTGATGGAAAATACATTTTTACTGTTGATGATTCAGGAATGCTAAAGAAATGGTCGTTCGGTGACAGACATACTCTCAATTTAATTGAAAATCCCTCGCTCGAACAAATGGAAACATCGCGGTCATTTTCTAATGACGGCAAATTCTTCGTTATGAACGGTGACGGTAAAAATGCTCATAAATACAAATGGGACGGCATAAATTTCACTGATCCTCAAATCTTAAAACATCTTAGAAAAGTAAACTCGATTTTCTACTCACACGATGGAAAAAGTATTGTTACGGCAAGCGAAGATACAACTGTAAAGATTTGGAATGCCGATACCTGTCAAAACTTGAGGACATTTGTGCATAAAGGTATTGTTCAATCGGCATCATTTTCGCCGGACGATACAAAAATTGTCTCCGTAGGTTTCGATAAAACTGTCAGAATATGGGATGTGAAAACCGAAAAAGAAATCGCCACCTTTCAGGGAAACTTTAATTCAGTAACCTTTTCTTTCGATGGCAATTCAGTTGTTACAACCGAAAATAATGGAATAGTAAGAATTTGGAATATTGCCGCTGACACGCACTCATTGAAAGAAATAGATTCAATCATTAAAGAGAAAATACCATTTAGTTTAATAAATGAGGTATTAGTTCCAAATGATCTGAATGAGCCGGAGAAGAATAAATGAAAATTTTTGTCGCATACGGATACAACGAGAGAGATAAATGGATAAAGGAAATGGTTTTTCCGATTATCGAGGCTTTCGGGGCGGAAGTTGAGACGGGCGAAATGACTTACGACGATACTATTCCTCAGAGCGTCGAAAATAAAATTCGCCGCTCCGATGCGTTGATTGCTTTTACGACCCGAAGAACCACGCAGGATAATATAATCTGGCAAACGCATCGCTGGGTTATCGAAGAACTTGCGGCGGCGCGGACGCTGCAAAAGAAATTTGTTGAAGTCCGTGAAACCGGAGTTGACCCGCAGGGCGGTTGGACGCAGAACAATCAGAGAATCGAATACGACGAAAACGCCCGCGATAAATGTCTGATCGAGATTGTCAAAGCCGTCGGCGTTTGGCAAAGCAACAATTTAGTTAGGGTTCAACTGCTTCCTCAAGTTATCAGAGGCGATTTGCAGCCTTTACTGAACGACGAAGGTTTATCTTGTAAATACGTTATCAGGACGGGAAATTATGTTGAAGATGCGGTTTCGGCAAAAATCGTAAAGATTACCGGAGGATTGTTTATTTATGTTCCGCAGCTCAAATCCGATAGTTTGATTCAAATCAGTATCAGACACGGCAGTCGGGAATGGTCTTCGGATTACGAATCGCTCAATTCGTATGGAATTCATTTAAGCTGAGGTGAAATTTATGACTTACGAAATAAAACAGGATTTTGAATATAAAGGCGACGATTGGTGGGAATGGTCGGTTTGGGTCGAGGCTTCGGAGGCGGAATTGAACAAAATCAAATTTGTCGAATATACGCTGCATCCGACATTCGTCAAGCCTGTGAGAATAATCAAAGACCGCAAGTTAAAATTCCGTCTCGAAACTGCCGGTTGGGGAATCTTTACCGTTTATGCTCAAGCGGTTTTGCAAGACGGCGAAAAAATAAATATGGAACACGAGTTGGAACTTTTATACGAAGACGGAACGCCGACATTTGCCTGAAAATTAAATTTGGAGTAACGATATGAGCAAGCCTTTATGTTTTGTTTTGATGCCGTTTGGGAAGAAGCCTAATGCAGCCGGCGACACGATAGATTTTGATCAGGTTTATCAGCAGATTATCAAACCTGCAATCGAAAATGCCGGATTAGAGCCGCTTCGCGCCGATGAAGAAATGACTGGCGGCATTATTCACAAACCGATGTTTGAACGGCTCATACTTTGTGAATATGCCGTTGCCGATTTGACGACTGCCAATGCGAATGTTTTTTACGAACTCGGTCTGCGTCACGCGGTTCGCCCGTGGAGTACGGTTTTGATTTTTGCCGACGGTGAACGACTGCCATTCGATGTCGGACTTCTGCGCGGCTTGCCGTATAAACTCAGTCAGGAAGGAGTGCCGGAAAATGCGGAAAAAAATGTGGAATCACTTGCCGCGCGATTAAAAGAAGCCCGCAAATCAGCCGACGAATCTCCAAAAGGAATCGCCGACAGCCCTTTGTATCAACTGGTTGAAAATTATCCAGATGTTGATCACACAAAAACCGACGTTTTCCGCGACCGCGTCCAATATTCCAACGAAATCAAAAGTCGTCTGACAACTGCACGCGCACAGGGCATTGAAGCAATCCGTGAAATTGAAAAAGATTTGGGCGACCTCAAGGATATAGAATCAGCCGCGTTGATTGACCTTTTCCTTTCATACAGAGCGGTCAAAGGCTGGCAGGAAATGATTGAACTGGTCAATAAAATGCCTAAACCATTGGCGGCAACCGTGCTGGTGCAGGAACAACTCGCGCTGGCACTCAACCGCGCCGGAAAAGGTGAAGAAGCCGAAAAAGTTTTGCTTGAACTATTGGATAAACGCGGCGCGAGCAGTGAAACTTTAGGAATTCTCGGACGAGTTTATAAAGACCGTTGGGAACAGGCGGTTAAAAACGGAGAAAAGTTTCTCGCTAAAGGCTTACTTGATAAAGCGATTGATGCTTATCTAAAGGGATTTGAAGCCGATTGGCGCGATGCTTATCCCGGAATCAATGCGGTAACATTAATGGAACTGAAAGAGCCGCCCGATCCGCGCCGCGAAAAGATTTTGCCTGTCGTCCAATATGCCGTCGAACAGCGGATTGCCAAAGGCAAGCCGGATTATTGGGATTACGCCACGCTTCTTGAACTGGCTGTTCTTGGAAAAGATGTGGATCAAGCGATGGAATACACCGGCAAAGCCTTGACAGCCGTCAGAGAAATCTGGGAGCCGGAAACAACCGTGCGAAATTTGCGTCTGATACGCGAAGTGCGCGAACGCCGTGATGAAGAGTCAGGTTGGGTAAAGGAAATTGAAGATGCTTTAGCAGAAAAAACTTAATCACAATTATGTGAAAGATTAAAAATAACCTTGATGTGAGGAAAAAAACTTTATGAATTCAACAGAAAATACAAAGAAACCGATTGTTCTCTTTTATTCTTACTCTCACAAGGATGAGCGTTACCGAGTAAAATTAATGAATCATCTTTCAACATTAAGGAATTCTGGGGTGATTTGCGAGTGGCACGACCGCAAAATCTTGCCGGGTGAAGAGTGGGACAAAAAAATCAGCGAAAATTTGGAAACAGCGGATGTCATTTTAGTTTTGATTAGTGCGGATTTTTTAGCATCGAGGTATTGCACGGACATAGAGGCGGTCAGAGCTTTGGAAAAACACTATAAAAACGAATCAGTTTTGATTCCAATAATTTTGCGGAAAGTTCATTGGGAGAGTTCGCCATTTTACAAAATACAAGCGTTACCACAAAATGCTAAACCAATAGCTAATTGGAGAGATAAAGACGAGGCTTATACCAATATTTGTGAAGGAATTTTTAACCTTATTCTGTCTCTGAGATCTGAAATTAACGATGAAGAACCAAATATCCAAACATTTCGCTCATTAGTTCAAGCACCTTCTAAAACAAGCGAGAAGTTGTTTCGCCAAAAAGTTTTGGACGCAGCACTTCCCGCACAAGTTCGTATTAACAAAAGAATAGCTCTGATTACTATGATTAGGGGAGAGCATTCCGAAGGGCTAAAAAAGTTTCTACAAATTAACACTAAATACGGAGTTGACGAAAAAGATGTTACATCGTCTGAATCATTTTCTTTGGAATTTCCGGTCAACAAAAACGGTAAGGCTCAACCGCTTGATTTGAGCATCAAAATCGAATGTTCCGATTTTGAGCCGAAGACGCAAACTAAAAACATTCGTATTTCGCCTAACGACGATTCAACATCGTGTATTTTTCTTCTAACGCCCAAAAATACGGGTGATTTGTTTGTTAACTTAGAATTGTGTATCGGAGATATTTTAATTTCAAATTGTCTTTTGACAACGACAGCATCAAAAAGTGTTTCGCAAAATGTAACGGCAAATTTAGTAACAGTGCCGTTAAATACTATAATCTCCGTAAATCAAAACACTGTCCAAGTAAAAGATAACCAAAATAGTTTCCAAACAGTAAATTCCTCCTTGTGGACAAGACCAACGCCGCCCGATACTTCCGCCTCTTCTGCGGCAAATATTCCTTTCTCGGAAAAAGCAGTGTCTGACGATGAACCATATACAGTTCCAACTTACAAAACATCTAATATAAGTTTAAAAGTCGGCGGCATTATTACAATTTTCTCGACGTTTCTCGTATCAATTGGTTTAATTTCCTATTATGCAATTCCTGCTTATCAAATTTCTGCTCCGCAATCAATTAACAATATACTTAATAACAATATATTTAACGCCGCAATCTTCTTAATCCTCTTTCTGACGATTGTTCTAATTTCAAAATTTCTTATGTTGTTTTTCAAGGCGCGTAAAAACACAAACATCTCGGCGGATGAAAAAAGCATTGGCGAAGAATCCGAAAATACTTTGGTATCCCAAGCGAAAAAAATTCTGGGCGGAAAGCAGGCGACTCTTGATGAGATATTAGCTTTATCCAAAAAATTAAAGGTTGAAAAGAACTTTACATATGCCCGCCGGTTGCTGGAGCGGGCGAGCAATCACCCTGAAATCGAGCAATCGAAGAAGAAATTGGAGATTCATCAGCAATGGTCGCTCTGCACTTATAAAGACACGGATTTGTCGGCGGATAAACGGCTCGATGACGCGCTGAAAATACTCGACAAGGCTGACGACCTCAAACAGACGACGAATCAGGAAACTCTCGGGTTGGCTGGAGCGATTTATAAGCGGAAATGGGAAGTTGACAATCAGAAATTGCAGCTCGAACGCTCGCTTTTGTATTATGAGCGTGGCTACCGGCAGGGCGCGGAAAATGATCAGGGCTATACGGGAATCAACGCCGCGTTTGTTCTCGATTTGCTCGCCTATCAGGAAGAAGACGCGGCTAAAAAGGCTAATTCGATTTCGGAAACCGCGCCGGAACGCCGGAAGAAAGCCCGCCGCATCCGAGAAGACATTTTGGAAAAAGTCTTGCCGCTGGCTGAACGGTCGGAAACCGATTGGCTGGCTGGCGAGTGGTGGTTTTACGCGACGGTCGCCGAAGCGTTTTTCGGAATTAAAAAATGCGACGAAGCCGTCGAATGGCTGCGGCGCGGCAGAGAAAAAATCGGAGCGATTCCCGAATGGGAAATGGAATCCACGATACTTCAATTGGCGCGGCTGGCGATTTTGCAGAGCGATTCCGGTTTGGCGGGCGATGAATTTGACAAAACTCCGGCGTGGCAGGCACTCGAAAAGTTTTACGGCGTAAATTCGGCGGCGGTTCGCTCCGCTTTTACCGGCAAAATCGGTCTGGCGTTGTCGGGCGGCGGATTTCGCGCCGCTCTCTTTCATATCGGAACACTGGCAAAGCTCGCCGAACTGGATGTTTTGCGGCGCGTCGAAGTTTTATCGTGCGTTTCCGGCGGCTCGATTGTCGGGGCGCACTATTACCTCGAAGTGCGAAAACTTTTGCAGTCGAAACCGGACGACGAAATCACGAAACAGGATTACATCGAAATTATCCGGCGTATCGAAAAGGATTTTCTCGAAGGTGTGCAGCGCAACGTGCGGATGCGAATTGCCGCCGAGTTTACGACCAATCTGAAAATGATATTTTTCTCGAGATATTCGCGCACGCTCCGCGCCGGAGAATTATACGAAGAAGAAATTTTCTCAAAAGTAAAAGACGGAGAAGAGACCGAGCCGCGCTATTTGAACCGTATAAATATCTACCCGAAAGGCGAAGCGAAGGATTTCGCGCCGAAACTGCACAACTGGCGACGCGCCGCGAAAGCCCCGATTTTGGTGCTGAACGCAACGACGCTCAACACGGGACACAACTGGCAGTTTACGACGACCTGGATGGGCGAACCGCCGTCTTCGATTGATACGGAAGTGGACACGAACGACCAATTGCGCCGGATGTATTACGCCGAAGCACCGGAGGAACATCAAAACATCCGGCTCGGTCACGCCGTTTCCGCCTCGGCGGGCGTTCCCGGAATTTTCGAGCCGCTTTCGCTGGAAAATCTTTATCACGACCGAATCGTGCGGCTCGTGGACGGCGGCGTTTGCGATGATCAGGGATTGTCGAGTTTGCTGGAGCAGGACTGCACGGTGATATTGGTCAGCGACGGCAGCGGATAGATGGAATCGCAAAAAATTCCCGGCAACGGTTTGTTGGGCGTTCCTTTGCGCTCGAATTCGATTTTGCAGGCGCGGATTCGTGATGCCCAATATCACGATTTGGAAAGGCGCAGACGCTCTTCGCTTTTGCGCGGGCTGATGTTTATTCATTTGAAGGAAGATTTAAATCCCGACTCGATTGATTGGATCGGATGTCTCGATCCAATCGCCGGCGAGCCGAAACAAATTCTCACGCGCTACGGAATTTCCAAAGAAATCCAGCATCAACTCGCCGCCGTCCGCACCGACCTCGATTCGTTTTCCGACATCGAGGCTTACGATTTGATGACGAGTGCTTACCGGATGACTGAAAACGCTTTTAAAAACAAAAAATGCGTTGACGGATTTGCCGATAACGGCACGACGGTTGATTGGAAATTTCTCAAGGTCGAAGTCGCGATGAAGGGAAGTGGCGGAAAATACGAATTCACGAAAAAACTTCTCGGTGTCAGCAATAGCATACCGTTTAAAATTTGGAAACTATCGCCCGCTTTAAAATATGCAGCGTTGCTTTTGGGAATATTTCTGATAGCTTTCGTTATATGGTTATTCGTCAATTTTTCGCAATTTGTATTGTTTAATGCAATCACTCTCGGCGGATTAGGAAAGTGGATGTTGGGAATTATCGCGGCATCTCTCGCTGCTTATTTATTGGGAATTTTCGCTCAAATTGTATTTTGGCGCAATGCTTTAACGCGCGTCGCCGTCGGAATCGGAATGTGTCTTTTCGGCTGGCTGGCGGCGCGTATTCATTTATTCGTTTTCGACAAAATGTTTTTAGAGCGCGGAAGTCTCGATTATTTTCAGTCTTTAAAGCCAAAAAATCAGTTGCCGACACCTGATTCCGATTTACGTTTAAAGTGAAATTCTTGTCCGCAATATAATATTGGCGATAAAAACTTTTCGATAAGTCCAAAAATCCAATGCGAGAATTTTACTCAAGCCTTTTTTGAACGACAAAGAAACCTGCTGCAAACGAAAGACATCCGCGCTTCCGTCGAGGAAATTCTGTTTATTTGAGCCGGAAATTTCCATTTGGGAAATTCTTTATCCATTTTCGCCTGTTTCTTCATCAGGGTGCGGTTTGAGTTCCACGCGGTCGTAAATTTCCCGTAAATTCAGTTCGCAGTCAATAGAAACGATCCGCAAAACTTCTGCGAGTTCGCTTAAACTTTGATAAATCCAATTGCCGTCCGCTTGTTTACTAAAATGTTCGACGAAACAATAATCCTGCGAAACCAAAACGTAATCGGTTAAAGTTTTGTTGCCCATTCGATAACGCAGAAACTTTTCCGTGCGGTCGTAATCGGCGGTCGATGGCGAGAGAACTTCAAAAATCACTTTCGGATTCGTCAAAACGTCCTTTTTGACATCGTGAAATTGCGGCTCGCCGCAAACAATCGTCAAATCTGGATATGAAAAAAGGCTCGCTGTGGAAGTCCGCACTTTCATATTCGGCGACAATGCTTCGCACGACTTTCCTTTCAATTTGTTCCCGACTTCACGCGCCAGATTCATACAAACACGGCTGTGCGAAAGGCTTTCGCCCGCCATTTGGTAGATTTCGCCGTCCAGAAATTCGTGGCGCGTTTCAGCTTCACGCTCGAATTTCAAATAATCTTCGGGCGACAAAAGCGTTTTTGTTTTTACCTTCGCCAGACTCATAAAATCGTTTTGCCGCTAAACCGCTTTGCCGACCTGAACTTTCGACGGACGCAAAAGCCGTTCGCCGAGTTTGTAGCCGCGTGAATATTCCGCCGTGATTTTGCCGTCCTGTTCGGGAGCGGCGGCGATCATATCAATCGCTTCGTGCAGTTCGGGATCGAAATCCGCGCCGACCGAGATAATCGGCTCGACTCCGACGCTGATTAAGGCTTGTTCAAACGAACGCGCCGTGCCTTTTACGCCGTTGAGCAGATGCTCGAACGAAGCGTCTGTTTCGCTCGCTTTGATTCCCAGATTCAGGTTGTCAAGCACCGGCAGAAGCGTCGTCAGAAAATTAAACTGACCTTGTTTAGCGCGGTCTTCGAGAGTTTTCTGCATTCGTCCGCGCATTTCCTGCGTTTCGCGCTCCATCTGCGTTTTGACTTCTTCAAACTTCGACTGCACACCGACAAGTTTTGCTTCTGCGGCTTCGCGACGGTTGCGTTCGTCTTTCAACTCTTTTTCCAGCCTAATAATCTCAGGCGGTTTCGTTTCGGCTTTTGCCGTCGCCGCCGAAGCCGCGTCGCGCGGTTCGCCTTCCGCGTTGAATTGTTTTTTATCGTTCACGGGAATTTCTCCGTCAGTTTCTCCTAAAATTTCGTCCAGTAAATCTTCGTTGTTCAAATCTTTCTCGTTCATCTTTTTCTTATTAAACCAACTCATAAATTTTGATAAATAATTCGCGCTTTTTCAGTCTAACAAACCATTTATCTTTTGGGAAAAATTTAGCCGCGAACAAATACGAAACAACACGAAATTAAAACAACTTTTTTGTATCTTTTCGTGTTTGTTCGCGGCTAAAAAATCTTATGCTGTTGCAGTCACCGTTTCAGTCGTAAAACGCAGCGCGTTGCCGTCCGCAACGACGTGAATCGCGCTGCCGCTGCGGATTTCGCCGTTCAAAAGTTTGATCGCCAGCGGATTTTGAATCAGCGTCTGAATCGCGCGTTTCAAAGGGCGTGCGCCGAACGTCGGGTCGTAGCCTTCTTTTGATAAAAGCTCTTTCGCCGAATCTTCCAGCACAATCGAAATTCCGCGTTCCGCTAAATTCTTACGCAGCTTTTCGAGTTGAACGTCAATGATTTTCTCGATTTCTTTTTTCGACAATTGCCCGAAAATCACGATGTCATCAATGCGGTTCAAAAATTCCGGCTTAAAATGATTTCGCAAAACATCGGTAATCATATCTTTGAGCGGCGTATCAACCAGCGCGGACGACTGAATTTCGCGCGAACCGAGATTTGAGGTCATAATCAAAACCGTGTTTTTGAAATCAACCGTTCTGCCTTTGGAATCGGTCAAACGACCGTCGTCGAGAATTTGCAGCAAAACATTAAAAACGTCCGGGTGCGCTTTTTCGATTTCGTCGAACAAAACAACCGAATACGGACGGCGGCGGACTGCTTCGGTCAATTGTCCGCCTTCGTCATAGCCGACGTAGCCCGGCGGTGCGCCGATCATCCGCGCGACGGCGTGTTTTTCCATATATTCCGACATATCGAGCCTGACAAGTGCGCGTTCGTCATCGAACATAAATTCGGCTAAAGCCTTCGCCGTTTCGGTTTTGCCGACTCCGGTCGGACCGAGGAAAATAAAAGAGCCAATCGGACGGTTTGGGTCTTGCAAACCGGCGCGGGCGCGGCGAACCGCATTGGCGACGGCATTTAATGCTTCGTCTTGTCCGATCACCCGTTTGGAAAGATTCGTTTCCATTGAAACGAGTTTCTGCATCTCGCCTTCGAGCATTTTTGAAACGGGAACGCCCGTCCATTTCGCCACGACTTCCGCCACGTCTTCTTCGTCAACTTCTTCTTTGAGCATCACGCCGTCGGTTTGCAGTTCCGTCAAGCGATCCTGTTCGCTGCTCAAAAGCCTTTCGAGTTCGGGAATCGTGCCGTATTGAAGTTCGGCGGCTTTATTTAAATCATTCGCCTGACGCGCCTGTTCGAGTTCGAGTTTCGCCTGTTCGAGTTTTTCCTTCGCGCCCCGCATCTTCTCGATTTCGTCTTTTTCCGACTGCCATTTCGCCTTCATCGCGCCGCTCTTTTCCTTCAAATCTGCGATGCGCTTTTCAATATCGCCCAAACGCGACTTTGATTTTTCGTCGGTTTCCCGCGAAAGTGCTTGTTTTTCGATTTCAAGCTGCAAAATCTCGCGCTCCAAAACATCGATTTCCTGCGGCAGAGAATCAATCTCGATTCGCAGTTTCGACGCAGCTTCGTCAATCAAATCAATCGCTTTGTCGGGCAAAAATCGGTCGGTAATATAACGATTAGAAAGCGTCGCGGCGGCGACAATCGCCGAATCTTTTATCCGCACACCGTGATGAACTTCGTAGCGTTCTTTCAGTCCGCGCAAAATTGCAATCGTGTCTTCGACGTTCGGTTCGCCGACATAGACCTGCTGAAAACGCCGCTCTAATGCTTTATCTTTCTCGATATATTTTTGATATTCGTTCAAAGTCGTCGCGCCGACGCAGCGCAGTTGTCCGCGAGCGAGCGCGGGTTTCAGCATATTTGAAGCGTCAATCGCGCCTTCGCTTGCGCCCGCGCCGACGAGCGTGTGCAATTCGTCAATAAACAAAATTATCTGCCCGTCCGATTTTTCGATTTCCTTCAACACCGATTTCAGACGATCTTCAAATTCGCCGCGATATTTCGCGCCCGCGAGCATCGAACCCAAATCAAGCCCGACAAGTTTTTTGTTTTTTAATGTTTCCGGCACGTCGCCCGAAACAATCCGCTGCGCCAAACCTTCGACAATCGCCGTTTTGCCAACGCCCGGTTCGCCGATTAAAACCGGATTATTTTTTGTTCTTCTGGACAAAACCTGAATCGTCCGCCGGATTTCATCATCGCGTCCGATGACCGGATCGAGTTTTCCTTTGCGGGCGCGTTCGGTTAAATCAATCGAATACTTTTCCAACGCCTGAAAATTTTCTTCGGCGTTCTGATCGGTAATGCGGGAGCCGCCGCGCATCTCGACGATGACTTTTTCAACGTCTTCTTTGGTAATTCCGTTCGAGCGCAAAATGCGTCCCGCGTCGCCGGTTTTCTCGTCGGCAATCGCCAGCAGAAGATGCTCGGTGGACATATATTCGTCCGTCATCTTTTCGGCTTCCTTCTGAGCTTCCTGAAAAATCGTGTTGATGCGCGAACTGAAATACTGTTGACCGCCGGAAACCTTCGGAAATTTCGCAATCGCCGCCGTCGTTTCGGTCAAAATTGTCTGCGTGTTTGCGCCGACTTTACCCAGAATCGGGCGCAGAGTTCCTTCTTTTTGTTCGAGCATCGCCGCGAGCAGATGCTCCGGCTCGACCTGCTGGTTTTGATTTTTTTCGGCAACGCTGATTGCTTCCTGAACGGCTTCCTGTCCACGAATCGTATATCTGTCAAATCTCATATAATCACCTGTAAAATATAGATTAGTCTTTGGTAATAATAAAATCTGAGTGCGTTGCTGTCAAATCTGTCAGCAAAATTTTCAAACTCGCAAAAACCAAACTTTGTGTATTTTTAGATGACACTTTGCGCTTTTGTCGGGTATATTTAGCTTGCATAAATGTTAAATCAAGGGTGAAAAATGAACACAGTCGAAGCAATCTACGAGAACGGCGTTTTTCGACCGCTTCAAAAAGTGAATTTTCAAGAAGGCGAAAAAGTGGAAATAATTATCAAATTACCTGAAGAAAAAGATTCAGCCGAGATGATACCTGATTTGGCAATTGATTTGGAAATTTCCGATTTGGCGACGAATGTTGATTATTATCTTTACGGTTTGCCGAAACAGAGTGAAAAATGAGAGAGATTTTTGCCGATACATCGGGATGGCTGGCGATTGTCGTTAAAACGGATTCGCTGCACGAAAAAGCCGTTAAGGTATATTCAGAATTGCTTGAATCAAATTATAGTTTCGTTACTCACGATGCGATTCTGCTCGAAGTCGGAAACAGTTTATCAAGAGCAAAAGCCAGAAATATTGCGGTAAAATTAAAAGAAAATATCGAAAACTCGAAGCGCATCGAATTGATTTCGCTTTCGCCCAAACTTATCGAAGCGGGCTGGAAACTCTATGCCGAACATAATGATAAAGATTGGGGAATTGTTGACTGCATCAGTTTTGTTGTAATGAATAATTTGGGAATTACCGAAGCCTTAACCGCTGACGAACATTTTAAGCAAGCGGGATTTACTAAACTTCTATAAAAGACTTCTGTAAAAATAAATCTGTAAAAAAAGATGAAAATTTTTCGAGAAATACTTTCGCCGCTGATGGCGGTTATCGCGGCATTTATCGTCGGCGGTTTGATAGTTTTGCTGATCGGCGATAATCCGTTTCAGACTTACGGGCTTCTAATCGGCAATTCGTTCGGGTCGCTGACGGATGTCGGCTATATGCTTTTTTACGCCACGCCGCTTATTTTTACGGGTTTGGCGGTGGCGGTCGCGTTTCGCTGCGGACTTTTGAATATCGGCGCGGAAGGGCAGTTGA
>JALYQJ010000200.1 GCA_030855875.1 Acidobacteriota bacterium | reverse complement strand
TTACGCCTTGCAAACGATAAACTTCCTGAATTTCATTAACCAGATATTCCTGCAAAGCCGTCGTTCCGAGAACGCGCAGAATATCGTGCGGGTTGAGCGGTCCGTCCATCAGCGGTTCGCCCGCTTTGACGTGGTCGCCTTCCTGCACGTTGATGTGCGTTCCGCGCGGAATATCATATTCGCGTTCGCCGTTGTCTTCGCCGGTAATGAGAAGTTTGCGTTTACCTTTTGAAATAGGACCAAACGCAACCGTTCCGTCAATTTCCGACATCACGGCTGTTTCGCCCGGACGACGCGCTTCAAACAATTCGACGACGCGCGGCAAACCGCCCACGATGTCTTTTGTTTTCGTTGTTTCACGCGGAATCTTGGCGATAATATCGCCCGGTTCGACTTCCTGACCGTCTTCGACGTGAAGGTTGGCGCGAATCGGCATTTGATAGGTTTTTAAGACTTTATTACCGTCGCGCAGTTCGAGACGCGGCTGATTTTTTTCATCCGAATCTTTTACGACGAGGCGTTTTTGTCCCGAAACTTTATCAATTTCCTCTTCGACCGTTTTGCCTTCCTTCAAATCCTGATATTTTACGGTTCCTTTAACTTCCGTCAAAATGGCGAAAGTAAACGGATCCCAGGTTACCAGAAGTTCGTCTTCTTTAACTTTCTGACCGTTTTGAACGTGGACGTGCGCTCCATAAACAATTTGATAACGCGCAACTTCGCGCCCGCGGTCGTCGAGCAGAGCGAGTTCCGATTGTCGCTTCATCGAAATTCGTTCCTTTTCGCGGTTAATGATGACCTTTAAATCGTCCAGGTATTTAACCGTTCCGTCCATTGCCGCGACGTGTTTGGTTTCCTGTTCGAGCCGAGCCGTTCCGCCGACGTGGAACGTTCTCATCGTCAACTGCGTTCCCGGTTCGCCGATTGATTGGGCGGCGATAACGCCGACCGCTTCGCCGATTTCCACGGTGTTTCCGGTCGCCAAATTTCGACCGTAACATTTAACGCAAATTCCGCGACGCGATTCGCACGTCAGAGCCGAGCGGATTTTCACCTTCTGCAAACCGGAAAGCTGCACCTGCGCCGCCAAATCTTCGTTGATTTCCGTATTCGATTCGACGAGTTTCGTGCTGTCAACCGGATCGAAAATGTCGTCCAGAGACGTGCAGCCGACAATTCTATCGCGGAGAGATTCGACTTCTTCACCGTTTCGAATAATTGCTTCCGCCCAGATTCCGCGAATCGTTCCGCAATCCTGTTCGGAAACGATAACGTCCTGCGCCACATCTACCAAACGTCGTGTTAGGTAACCTGAGTCAGCAGTTTTAAGTGCCGTATCAGCTAAACCTTTACGTGCGCCGTGCGTTGAAATAAAGTATTGCAGCACGTTCAAACCTTCGCGGAAGTTAGCGACAATCGGCGTTTCAATAATTTCGCCCGACGGTTTCGCCATCAATCCGCGCATACCGGCAAGCTGACGAATCTGCGCTTCCGAACCACGCGCTCCCGAATCAGCCATCACGAGAATCGGATTGAGTTCATTGCGCCGTTTTTCGCGTTCGTCCATCGCTTTGAACATTTCTTTCGCCACGCGGTCGGTCACGTCAGACCAAATCGCCGTCACTTTATTCGTCCGTTCGAGATCGGTCATCGTCGCGTCTTCATACTGCTGCTGAAGTTTATTAACTTGTTGGTTCGCTTCTTCGATGATTGCTTTTTTGCTCGGCGGCGTGACCATATCGTCAATGCCGATGGAAACACCGGCGAGAGTCGCATATAGAAAACCCATTGTTTTCAAATCGTCGAGTAAAACAACGGTCTGCTCGTGTCCGAGCCGCAAATGCGAAAAATTAACAAGCGACTGCAAACCTTTCTTTTTGAGCGTTCCGTTGACGAACGGCAAGCCGTCGCGCGTCAGACGCTCGTTGAAAATAACGCGACCGACGGTTGTGTCGAGAATCATATTGACATTTTCTCTGACCGCCGCCCGCATTACGTCCTGCGTGTTGTGTTCCTGCGTCAAATCAACCAGATCGCCGCGCCAGCGAAGTTTAATTCGCGTCTGCGTTTCGACGGCTTTTGCGTCGAGCGCGAGAATAACGTCATCCATCGAACTGAAAACTTTGTTTTCGCCCTTCATTCCGTCACGCGCCAGCGTCAGGTAATAACAACCCAAAACAATATCCTGCGTCGGAACGGTAATCGGCTGACCGCTTGCCGGTGAAAGCAAATTGTTTGACGCGAGCATCAAAACCGTCGCTTCAATTTGCGCTTCCGCCGAAAGCGGAATGTGAACCGCCATCTGATCGCCGTCAAAGTCGGCGTTGAACGCCGCACAAACGAGCGGGTGAATTTTAATCGCTTTTCCTTCAACCAGAACCGGCTCGAACGCCTGAATTCCGAGTCTGTGCAAAGTCGGCGCGCGGTTCAGCAAAACCGGATGTTCGCGGATGACTTCTTCCAAAATATCCCAAACAATCGGCTCCTGCCGTTCGACCATTTGACGCGCCTGTTTAATCGTCGCGGCGTGCGCGTCTTTTTCTAATTTATTATAGATAAACGGTTTGAAAAGCTCCAAAGCCATTTTCTTCGGCAAACCGCATTGATGTAATTTCAATTCCGGTCCGACGACGATCACCGAACGCCCCGAATAATCAACACGCTTACCGAGTAGATTCTGACGAAAACGTCCCTGTTTTCCTTTCAAAGTTCCCGAAAGCGATTTGAGCGGGCGATTGTTCGCGCCGCGCAGAACGCGACCGCGACGACCGTTATCAAAGAGCGCGTCAACCGCTTCCTGCAACATCCGCTTTTCGTTGCGGACGATTACTTCCGGCGCGCGCAACTCAATAAGTTTTTTCAAACGATTGTTGCGGTTGATAACGCGGCGGTATAAATCATTTAAATCCGACGTGGCGAAACGTCCGCCATCGAGCGGCACGAGCGGGCGAAGCTCCGGCGGAATAACCGGAATCACGTCCAAAATCATCCATTCGGGATTGTTGCGCGAGCGCATAAATGAATTGGAAACTTTCAAACGCTTGGAATATTTGAGTTTCTTCTGCTGCGAGTTTTCCTCCTTCATTTTTTGACGCAAATCGGTGACGAGTTCTTCAACGTCAATTTTCACCAAAAGGTCTTTGATGGCTTCCGCGCCCATTTTGGCGACGAATTGATGCGGATATTCGCGCATCAATTCGCGGTAGCGTTCGTCGTTGAGCAAATCTTTTTCCTTCAAATCCGGCACGTCGCCCGGATCAACGACGATATAAGTTTCAAAATAAAGAATTTTTTCCAAATCGCGCAAAGTAATATCCAGAAGATGACCGATACGCGACGGCAAACCTTTGAAAAACCAGACGTGCGAACAGGGCGAAGCGAGTTCGATATGTCCGAGACGTTCGCGCCGCACTTTTGATTGCGTCACTTCAACGCCGCACTTGTCGCAGACCACGCCGCGATGCTTCATTCTTTTATATTTTCCGCAGAGACATTCCCAGTCCGACACCGGACCGAAAATGCGGGCGCAAAAAAGACCGTCGCGTTCGGGTTTGAACGTGCGATAATTGATCGTTTCCGGTTTGGTAACTTCACCGTGCGACCAGGAACGAATCTTTTCGGGCGAGGCGAGGCTGATACGAATCGCCTCATAATTTGTGGTCAATTGTGTTTTGTTATCGTTATTTAATCGAAACATATTTCTCCATTTTGGATTTTAGATTTTGGATTTTGGATTTGAGAATCGCGTTTTATAAATGCAGTTTCATTTTACGCAATCCAAAATCCAAAATCCCCAATCCAAAATCGTCTAGTCCGCTCCTACAACTTCGCCGACACCCGCCAGTATCGCGTCCGGGTCAATATCATCTTCGGTGATAAGTTCGACATCAAGGCACAGCGACTGTAATTCGCGCACCAGAACATTGAACGATTCAGGAATTCCTGGTTCAAAATTAGAAACGCCTTTGACGATGGTTTCGTAAATTTTTGAACGTCCGGCAACGTCGTCGGATTTGCAGGTCAAAAGCTCCTGCAAAATATGCGCCGCACCGTAGGCTTCCAACGCCCAAACTTCCATTTCGCCGAATCGCTGTCCGCCGAACTGCGCTTTACCGCCCAAAGGCTGCTGCGTAATCAGGCTGTATGGTCCGATTGAACGGGCGTGAATCTTGTCGTCAACCAAATGCGAAAGTTTGAGCATATAAATGTAACCGACCGTTACTTTCTGCTCGAACTGCTCGCCCGTCAAACCGTCGAAAAGGCGGGTTTTGCCCGACGGTCCGACCGACGGCGGAATGCCGAGTTCGTCAAACTTATTGTTTGCACTGCCGATATATTTCTTGATTTCCTCTTCGCTCGCGCCGTCAAAAACCGGCGTTGCGAAATGCAGACCGAGAACCCGCGCCGCCCAGCCGAGATGCGTTTCCAGAATTTGTCCGACGTTCATACGCGACGGCACACCGAGCGGATTCAAAACGATTTCGACCGGCGTTCCGTCCGGCAAATACGGCATATCTTCTTCCGGCAAAATGCGGGCGATAACGCCTTTGTTGCCGTGGCGACCAGCCATTTTATCGCCGACCGAAAGTTTGCGCTTCATCGCCACGAAAACTTTCACCATTTTGATCACGCCCGGCGGAAGTTCGTCACCTTGTTTTAACTTAGTGATTTTTTCCTCGTAAATGTCGCTCAAAATGTTAATTTGACGGTCGGTGCGCTGTTCGTATTCCTTGATTTCTCCGGCGACATCAATCGTTCCGGCAGAAACTTCCGCTTTGCGTAAAAGTTTCGTGTCAATGCCTTTTAAAGTTTCCCGGTCAAGCGTTTCGCCTTTTTTGACGAGAACGTCTTTACCGTCGGTTAAATCCTTCGTTAGTTTTCGATTTTCAAAAAGTTCGAAGATTCTCTGGTCGCGCTGTTCGGTCAAAATACGAATTTCGTCTTCGAGATCGCGCCGCAAATCTTCTTCTTCCATTGACTCGATGTCGAGTGAACGCTCGTCTTTATCCTGACCTTTGCGCGTGAAAACCTGCACGTCAACGACCGTTCCGTCAATTCCCGGCGGGCAGGTCAAACTTGCGTCTTTTACGTCGCCGGCTTTTTCGCCGAAAATTGCGCGAAGCAATTTTTCTTCCGCCGTCAATTGCGTTTCACCTTTCGGTGTCACTTTTCCGACGAGAATTGAGCCGGGCTTAACCTGCGCTCCGATACGAATGATGCCGGATTCGTCCAAATCGCGCAGCATATTTTCACCGATATTCGGAATATCGCGCGTGATTTCTTCGGGTCCGAGTTTCGTATCACGCGCTTCGATTTCGAGTTCTTCGATGTGAATCGAAGTGTAATAATCTTCTTTCACAAGACGTTCCGAAACCAGAATCGCGTCTTCAAAGTTGTAACCGCGCCACGGCATAAACGCGACCATCACGTTTCTTCCCAAAGCGAGTTCGCCGCGGTCGGTGCAGGGTCCGTCAGCCATTACCTGACCTTTTGTTACGCGCTCGCCGACCTGAACAATCGGACGCTGATTGATACAGGTGTTTTGATTTGAACGCTTAAATTTAACGAGCGAATAAATATCCGCCGTTACTTCGCGTGAAATCGTGCCGTCAACACGGTGATCGGCTTTAACGATAATGCGTTCAGAATCAACGAAATCAACGATGCCGTCGCGTTTAGCAATAACGACCGCGCCCGAATCACGAGCCGCGACCCGTTCCATTCCCGTTCCGACGTATGGCGATTCGGCGCGAAGAAGCGGAACCGACTGCCGCTGCATATTCGATCCCATCAAAGCGCGATTCGCGTCGTCGTTTTCCAAAAACGGAATCAAACTCGCTGCTACTGAAACGAGTTGTTTCGGCGAAACGTCCATATATTGAATTTCTTCGCGCGGCGCGGTCGTAAATTCACCTTTGATACGAACCGCATTGCGTTCATTGACAAAATTTCCGTTTTCGTCGAGAGCAATGTTCGCCTGCCCGATGATATATTTATCTTCTTCCCACGCAGTCAAATAAAACGGCTCCGGTTCAAACTCGGCTTTGCGCTGTTCGCCTTTTAACTTATCGTTCGCGGCTTCGACGTTTTCGAGTGGAACGTGCTGGTTCGGCTTAAATGACGTATCGCCGCCGTTTTTGACTTTGACGTATTCGATAACCCGTCCGGCTTCGACTTTGCGATACGGCGATTCGATAAAACCGAATTCGTTAATCCGCGCAAAACACGCAAGCGACGAAATCAAACCGATGTTCGGACCTTCCGGCGTTTCAATCGGACAAATTCGACCGTAGTGCGTCGGATGAACGTCGCGGACTTCAAATCCGGCGCGTTCACGCGACAAACCGCCCGGTCCGAGCGCGGATAAACGACGTTTGTGCGTGATTTCCGAAAGCGGATTCGTCTGATCCATAAACTGCGACAATTGCGACGAACCGAAAAATTCGCGGACAGCGGCAGTTACTGGCTTCGCATTGACCAAATCACGCGGCATCGTCGTGAACATATCCTGCTGAATGGACATTTTTTCCTTGATGGCGCGTTCCATTCTTTCGAGTCCGATACGAAATTGATTTTCAAGCAGTTCGCCGACGGCGCGGACGCGGCGATTGCCGAGATGGTCAATATCATCCTGAAAATAGTTGTCGTTGTCGCGTTTCATCCTCAAAAGATAATTGACGACTTCGACGAAATCACCTGCCTTCAAAAGCGGGTTATTAATATCTTCGCGCTCCGGTCTGCCCATTTTAATATTGAATTTCAAACGCCCGACCCGCGATAAATCAAAGCGGCGCGCGTCAAAAAACATTCCTTCCAAAAGGCGGTAAGCCGTCGGCACGGTCGGCGGATCGCCCGGACGCATTTTGCGGTAAATTTCCAGCAGCGCGTCAACCGGCTTGCTGATCGCATCCTTCTTTAAAGTTTGCGAAATAATTTCGCCGATTGGATCCTTTTTCGGAAAATATATCGAAAAACTTTCGACGGCTTCTTCAATAATTTGCTGAAGTTTGGCGGCGGTGATTTCGCTGCCCGATTCGATCACGACTTCGCCGGTTTCGGTATTGATAACGTCGTCGAGCGCAACCGCACCTTCAAAGTCGGCGTGCGCGATTTCGACTTTTTCAACTCCCATTTTACGCAGTTCTCGCAGAGCCGAAACGGTGATTTTTTTACCGACCCGAACGACATCTTCTTTATCTTTGTCCTTGATGTCTTCTTCGGAGCGCATTCCGGTCAGATTGGTTTCGCCTTCCGATTTGATGCGAACGAACAATTTACCTTTTTCGACGCTCGCTTCGTCAGTCGTGTAGAACAGACGCAAAATGTCGGCGTTATTATACTCGGCGTTTTTAACGACTTCTTCCAAAATATTGTCGGAAACCGTTTTCATATCAATCTGCGGGTTTAACCACAAACCTAATGCGCGAAGAAAAATTGTCGCCAGAATTTTGCGTTTGCCTAAACGTGCGTGCAGAATTCCTTTTTGATCGAATTCAAACTCGACCCACGAACCGCGATACGGAATAATTTTCGCTAAATATTCGTCGCGGTCGCCTTTGAAAAATACGCCGGGCGAACGATGAAGCTGCGAAACGATAACGCGCTCGGTTCCGTTGATAACAAAAGTTCCGTTGTCGGTCATCAACGGAATTTCGCCGAAGAAAACGTCTTCTTCCTTGATGTCACGAATTGTCGAAACTCCGGTTTCAGCATCTTTATCATAAACCGTCAAGCGAATTTTGACTTTCAGCGGAACTGAATAGCTCATTCCGCGCTCCTGACATTCCTGCTGGTCGTGCTTATGTTTGAGTCCGACCGGCTCGCCGCAATTCGGGCAAAGTTTCGGGCGTACCGAGTTAAAAGTTCCGCAATTATTACAGAGAACTTCCGCCGGATTAAACGGGTCAACCTTAATTTTCGAGCCGCATTCCTTACAATTGGCGCGGAGATGTTCCAATCCTTCGAGATTTCCGCATTTGCACTGCCAGTTGCCGATTTGATATTCGACATATTCGAGCTTCGCCGTTTCGCGGAAATCGGAAACCGGAAATATTGATTGAAACACCGTCTGCAACCCGACCATATCGCGTTCTTCGGGAATTAAATCCATTTGCAAAAAGCGATTATAAGATTCGCGCTGTACCTCGATAAGATTTGGAATGCGGGCGGACGTATAAATCTTTGAAAAATCCACGCGCTCAGGTGCCTGACTTGTGCGGCGACCAAGTCCGTTTGTGTTATTTTGAAGCGGATTCGTAATCATAATTTTATAAAAAAGGTCACGTAAGAAAAAATATGTTGATTAAAAAGTCTTTTATTGATAGGATGCTTTTAGCTTAAACTCTCCAATAAAATTTCAACAAAAGACGGCAAATGCGGTCGAGGGTAAAGTATTCCCTGACCGCTTAGTTCAGCAGTTGTTTGCTGCGATTAAATTTTTCGAGAGTGCCGAAAAAGACACCAACTCCCCACTTTTGCTTGCGAGAAAATCGCTCTAAAACCCAAAGAAACAAAGACTTTTATAGTCAGTCATAAGTTTCAAATCCGATAAAGACGGCAAGCGTTAAAAAATTTATAGATTTTCAACGCTTGCCGTTTAGCTTAACAAGAAATTTGCCCGATTTCAACCGACTGCCGTTTAAGATGCAGATGGAGAAATTTTAGTTGACAAAAATTATTTGACTTCAACGGTCGCGCCCGCTTCGGTCAATTTATTTTTGACTTCTTCGGCTTCAGCAGCGGAAACGCCTTCTTTGATTGCCTTCGGTGCGCTGTCAACCATTTCTTTGGCTTCTTTCAAACCAAGACCGGCGACGACTTCGCGGACAATTTTAATAACGGAAATTTTATTTCCGCCGGCTGCCGTCAAAATAACATCGAAAGTGTCTTTTTCTTCAGCCGCCGGAGCCGCTTCTGCCGCCGCTGCCGGAGCCGCCGAAACTGCCGCCGCCGCCGCCGAAACGCCAAAAACTTCTTCCAATTCCTTGACCAATTCAGACGCTTCCAAGAGCGTCATACCTTTTAAAAACTCAACGACTTCATCTTTTGTAACTGCCATAACTTTATTATTTAATCCTCCAAATAGGGTTCTGTGTTTTTTATTTATAAATCGTTAATTTTTAATCGTTAATCGTTTTTTATCGACGATTGACGATTTAATTTTAACGTCTTCGTTTGTGTCAGCCGCGAGAACCCACGGGACATTTTTCTCCGGTTTGCATCTCCATCAAAAAAGCGTCCGAGCCGCAAAAGCGACCTGACTTATCGCTTCGCTCGTTTTACCTTGAGTACGGCTATAAAAATTTACTACTCCGACTTTTCCGGTTCAGCTTCCGGTGCTGCTGCTTCTGACTCAGCCTCTGGTGCAGTTTCCGCTTCCAACGTCGCATCAGGCGAAGCC
>JALYQJ010000190.1 GCA_030855875.1 Acidobacteriota bacterium | reverse complement strand
AACACGGAAATAAACGGAGAATATATGAGCGTAGAAGTCGTAATGCCTCAGATGGGCGAATCAATTACGGAAGGAACTATTTCAAAATGGTTAAAGGCGGTCGGCGACAAAATCGAGCGCGACGAGCCTTTGCTGGAGATTTCAACCGACAAGGTTGATGCGGAAGTGCCGAGTCCGGGCGCGGGCGTTTTGTTAGAAATTCGCACTCAGGAAGGCGAAACGGTCGAGGTCGGCACGGTTGTCGCCGTCGTCGGTGCGGAAGGCGAAAGTTCGGCTAACGGTTCATCGTCAGCCCAACCAATGGAAACGCCAGCCGAAACGCCGAAAGTCGAAGAAGCCAAATTTGAACCCGTTCAATCACAAACCGCAACGGCGACATCTTCCGAAAACTCTGCAACTCCTGCAACTTCTGAAAACTCTGCCAACTCTGAAAACGCAGGAAACGCGGCGGAAGTCGTGATGCCGCAAATGGGCGAATCAATAACCGAAGGAACGGTTTCAAAATGGCTGAAAGCGGTCGGCGACAAAATCGAAAAAGACGAACCGCTGCTGGAAATTTCGACCGACAAAGTTGACGCGGAAGTTCCGAGTCCGTCCGCCGGTGTTCTGCTCGAAATCCGGGTTAATGAAGGCGAAACGGTTGAAGTCGGTTCGATTGTCGCTTTAGTCGGCGCGGAAGGCGCATCTTTAGTCCAAAGTCCAAAGTCCGAAATCCAAAGTCAAACTTCGGCTTCAGGTCAGCAAAAAGCCGTTGAAGCAACTGCCGGAGCAACCGGCGCGGACGTTGCTGCCCCGGCGCAGTCAACGCAACAAACAATTTCGATGCCCGCCGAAGAAAAAAGGGAAGTCGAGGAAACCGAAGGCAGAAGTTACGATTACGGTCGTCCCGGCGCGGTCGGGGAAACTGAAATTTCCGCTAACGGACAATCTGCAAACGGTCGGACATCGAACGGCGAAATGTCGCTCGAAGATTTGCGAAAAACGAAATCGAGTCCGCTCGTCCGCAATATCGCCAAAGAACACGGCGTTGATATTTCCCGGCTGCAAGGTTCGGGAATGAGCGGACGCGTAACGAAAAAGGATATTTTGTCGTTTATCGAATCCGGCGCGGCTCTTCGTCCGCAGGATTTACTGCTTAAAAACGCTCCGTCATTTCAGCCGCAAACAGTTTTGCCGTCAGTTCAAAAGCCGCAATACAACGCGCCGCAAGTTGCTGCTGCGGTCGGCGACAGAACCGAGCCGATGTCCGTAATGCGAAAGAAAATCGCCGAACATATGACGTTTTCCAAGCAGACTTCGGCGCACGTCACCAGCGTCTACGAGATTGATATGACGAGCGTGGCGAAGTTCCGCGACAAAAACAAAAACGAATTTCAGACGCGCTACGGCACAAAGCTGAGTTTTATGCCGTTTATTTTTCAGGCGGTTTCAAACGCTCTGCGAAAATTTCCGATAGTCAACTCGCAGGTTTCCGGCGAACAAATTATTTACAAAGGCGATATTAATTTAGGAATGGCGGTCGCGCTCGATTGGGGATTGATCGTGCCGGTTATCAAACGCGCCGACACGCTTTCGCTCTCCGGTTTGGCATTGTCGGCAAACGATTTAGCCGACCGCGCGAGAGCGAAAAAACTTATGCCTGACGAAGTGCAGGGCGGAACATTTACGATTACAAATCCGGGAGTTTTCGGCGGTCTTTTCGGAACGCCGATTATCAATCAGCCGCAAGTTGCAATTCTCTGTGTCGGAACAATCGAAAAGCGTCCGAAGGTGATTACGACTGCCGAAGGCGACGATGTAATTGCAATTCGTTCGATGGCATATTTTGCTTTGACCTACGATCATCGGGTGGTTGACGGAGCCGACGCAGAAAGATTTTTGTCGTTTATGAAAGAAAACCTTGAAAATACTCAGTTTTCTCTATAGAATGCTTTCCGTATGAATCAAAAGCGGACAGATTCCGTCAAAAATCTCTGTCCGCTTTGAGAACATAGACATTTTTTCATTATTCTTCCTGTTTTTTTAAATACTTCAGAACGTAAGTATTTAAACAATTCGCAGACTTTTTCTTTAGTGATCTGGCACGAATGTTGTTTGCATCATATTCGTCGCAAATCTGTCGAGATATATGATTTACACCGGGTTAGATCAAAAGCATAGGATTCTTTGCCTTTGCTAAATTCCCAAAAAAGGAACTTTTTGACAACCGCAGCGTGAGTTAAAACGTCATATCTTTTCGGCGGTAATAAAAAATATTAAATCGAAAGTCTTAATTTTTAGGTATTTGGAGATAAAAAATTATGTTAAAAAGAATTTCAGTTTTGTCATTAGCTTTGCTTTTAGGAGTGTCGGGCGTTTTAGCGCAAGACGCACAGGTTCGTAGTTTGACTGCCGGACAAAAATACAAAATAAAAGGTGTTGTCGTTTCAAGAGATGATACGAGTTTTGTCGTGCGCGATACGACCGGAGTTGATACGCGCATTGCGGTTGCGCCAAACACGAGTGTTAAAACGAAGGGCGGATTTTTTGGCGGCGGCGATAATGTGGCGGTAAGTCAAATTGTTCGCGGTTTGAGTTTAGAAGTTGAAGGTCGCGGCGATAATGCCGGAAGTCTTTCGGCTGACAAAGTTCGTTTTGGAAAAGACGATTTCCGCGTCGCTCAATCAATTGACAGCCGCGTCGGACCGGCGGAAGTAAGACTCGATCAAGCCGAGCAGAACGCGCAGCGTATTTCAGGGCAGATTGACGAATTAGTCGCAATTTCCAATTCAGCCCGCGGCGGAGCTAAAGCAGCACAGGATACGGCTGATGCAGCTATTGCCGGTGTTAATGCAACTAATCAAAGAATTGCGGCTTTAGATGATTATGTTGTTCAATCAACCGCAAATGTTAATTTTAAGGTCGGCAGCGCGGTTCTTTCGCCGGAAGCCAAACAGCAGCTCGACGAAGTTGCGACGGCGGCAATGACGATGAAAGGATATGTTATCGAAATTACCGGCTTTGCATCGGCTGACGGCAGCACGAAAGCTAACAAAGCGTTAAGCCAACGTCGTTCGCAAGCCGTGATTGATTATATGGTTGAAACGCACAACGTGCCGCTTCGACGCATAGGACAATCGTATGGTTTCGGCGAACTTCAAGCGGTTGCCGACAACACAACCCGCGAAGGACGCGAACAGAATCGTCGTGTTGAGATCAAATTACTGGTCAGCCGCGGTGTCAATCAAAATGTCGAAGTTCGTCCGGCAGCGGCGACCGACGATCAAGAGTAATATTTTTTTAAGCAGATAATGAGGACAAATTATGATGAAAATGACAATTGTTTTTATCATCTTTTGTCCTCTTTTTAGTTTCACCGAATTTGCGTTCGTGCCGAAAATATAAACAAGTTATGAAAAACAAAAATTTGCAGTTATTAGTTACAGCTTTTATCTTTAACGTCATTTTTGCATTTTCCGCATTCGCGCAAACGCCGCCGGTAACGCCGCCTGTTACTGACGACGGTGATATTATAAAAGTGAGTTCAAGATTAGTAATCGTGCCGGTTTCGGTGACGGATGCCGAAGGACAGCCGGTTTTGGGTTTGACCGCGCCGGATTTTCGTCTTTCCGAAGAAGGCAAAGCGCAGCAGATCGAAAATGTTTCGGATGCGGAAAAAGTGCCGCTTGAAATCGCACTTTTGATTGATGTGTCGAGCAGCGTAAACAAAATTTTTGAACTCGAAAAATCCGCCGCCGCGCAGTTTTTGCAGGGCGTAATGCGACCCGAAGACCGGGCGACGATTTTTTTGATTTCCGACCGACCGATTTTAACTCAATCGCGCGATACGGCGGAAAAAACCGCAATTAAAGTTCGTTCAATTGCCGGAACTAAATCTTCGACCGCTTTCTATGACACCGTTACCGCCGCCGCCGAATATCTGAGCAAGAATTCCCCGCCGCGCAGTCGCCGGGTAATTTTAACTCTTTCCGACGGTGAAGATAATTTCAGCAACGTGACGAGAAAACAGACTATTTCAGCAGCAAGAGATTTGGACGTTAATAAAATTACAACAAAAGATTTGAACCGCTATGCTGCGCGAACTGCTTCATCTCACAATGTTGCTCGCGCCGGTGTTTTGAAAGCGTTGCAAAATGCCGACACGGTTTTTTACGCGCTTAATCCTTCGGGTCCGTCGGTTAGATTAAATGTCGCCAGCCAGCGGGCGCAGGACGCGCTTCAGCAATTTGCCGATGAAACCGGCGGAACGGCTTTTCTGCCGCAGTTTGTCAGCGAAAAAAATGCCGCGAGTTTCGAGCAGAAAAACATTCAGATTCTCGAAAGAATTTTCTCGCAAATTTCCGCCGAGCTTCGCGCTCAATATCTTGTCCAATATTATTCCGAGTCGGAATTTCCGAATAATCGCTACGTCAAATTAGCGGTCGGACTGCAAAATCCGCGAAATCTGAAAGTTCGCGCTCGTCTCGGTTATTTTGTGAAAAACTAAATTACTTTTGAGTTAATAAAAAAGGATTGGTCAAGTTTAATCAATCCTTTTTCGTAGCAAATATAAAGTGAATTCTAATCTTTTCCCGGCGAAATTCCGCCTATAATCATCGGTCTTCCAATAGTCACATCAGATTTATCATTTTCAGGAGTCGCTTTCGTGGTCGGCTTTTTTTTCGGTGTCGGACTAGGCAAAGCCATTACGCCGGTCGTGTGCCGCATCTCCGGTGTCGGTATTAAAAAAACAGTCGGGAATTTTTTGAGTAACTCTTTCGGTTTCGTAAAAATCGAAACGAACAACAAACCGCTGAAAAGACTGACAATTAATGAAAAAGCCGTTGCTGCAAAAACTCTCGTGTGCTGTTTAATCTTTTGCCAGCCGACCGGACAATCCTGAGTCAATATCGTTCCGTCGGCGCGTCGGTAAAATCTGACGCATAGATTTCCTTCCGATTTTATTATCAAATCTTCCGCCTGCGTTTTCGTCATTTCCGAAAGATTATAAACGTTTAATTTGCAGTCGCCGCAGTATCGTTTGCGCTCGTCGCCCATCATTTCAGTCCAGTCTGCCGAACACGGGCTGGCGATTTTGATGTTATAAAGTGGATTCGTAAATTTAGACATAAAAAATCTCCGTTCTTAATTTAGACACCGTTTCCGATGATTTGTTCCAAGAACGGAGCGCAAAATTTTTTCTTGCAATATAATTTTATATCTTCGCATTACGCCGATATTTATGCGTAATCGGGCGGCGGCGACCGATGCCGACTACTTTTTCTAAAAATCATCCTTGGTATTTATATTTTGAATATTGCTTCTTATCTCACTTAATTCAGTTTCTATCTCTTCATCGCTAACAATATAAGCATCAGTTCCAATGAATTGAATTAAATCTATTTTGTCATCTGATTTTTCAGAACAAATAAATTGCTCATAACTGCATTTCACTATTGCTTCATTTAGAACTTTCACATTAGTTTCAATTTTTTCTGAGTTAAATGTTCCAATAAGGATTTGATTAGATGAAATTGGCAGATAGATTTGTCCTGTTTTTTCTATGATGCAAGAAGACCTGAATGAATTTCCCCCAAATTCTCTAAATATACAAGCAACATCGCCCAAAATTAGTGGGTAATTAACTTCATAAATATTCCAATCAAGTTGTTCATATTCTTTTACTCGTGGTAATGGAATTGTATTTTCTGCAAGAGATTTATTATGCCCTTCTTTGATAGATTTTGGATATAATGCGTTAGATTCATCAAAAATTTGAGAAAATAATCCTTTTACAATATCTTTCATCTCGTTTTTTGATTCGTCTTCATCAAGTGATTCGTAAGTTATTTGAGTTACCATCTTTTTGAAATCATCTTTTTCAAAACCTATCAAATCAAATATCTCAATAGCTTTCGCTAATTTTTCATTATTTGTGTTTGCTAGAACTTCTTCTATTTGAGTTTCGAGAAAATCTTCTCGTGGCTTTAGCAAAACATCTTCAATAACATTTTCATCTGTGAGAATTTCCCTTATTCCTCCAATCATCCTTTTGGATACTTGCATAAAACTTTCTCGAACAAGTTTTGTTCTGACTGAAAAATGAGAAATCATTTCGGCAATTTCTAACTTTGATTTATCAAAATTACATTTCCCGCTACGCAAAGTATCTATTAAAGGTGAAAATTTATTTTGTTCCAAACATGTTATTGAATCATCATCATTTGACTCTCCTTTTCTACCATAAAAATGCTCACCAACAATTGTATCTTTTGTGTTGACTTCTTTAGGCGAGACTGATTTTTTTCTGTAAAGCCAAGTGAATACAGTATTGCCATCAATTTTACTTGCAAAGCCTTTTTGTAGAAATTTTGGAACAGTGTGATGTCTTTTACCAGCCACAGCTTAACCCTCCATCTTTGCATTTCGCCGATATTTGTGCGTAATCGGGCGGCGGCGACCGATGCCGATGGCGTTGCGCGAAATGATGATTGTCGGCGGCAGTTGCTGGCGTTTGAATTCGTTGGCGGGCGATTCGACTTTGTTCAGGACTTCGTAAACGAGTTTCGCGTCGTTGCCCTGAGCGACGATTTCGTCGGGCGAAAGTTTATCTTCAAAATACGGCTCCAAAACTTTGTCCATCAATTCGTAAGGCGGCAGCGAATCCTGATCGAATTGATTCGGCGCGAGTTCGGCGGAAGGTTTTTTGTCAATGATTTTGTTCGGAATTAATTCGCGTCCGGCGTTTTTGTTGATTTGACGGGCGATTTCCCACGCTTCGGTTTTTAGAACGTCGCCCAAAACTGCTAAACCGCCGTTCGTGTCGCCGTAAAGTGTGCAGTAACCGACGGCGAGTTCGGATTTGTTGCCGGTCGAAAGCAAAAGCCGACCTTCGGCGTTGGAAATCGCCATCAAAATCACGCCGCGCAGACGCGACTGCATATTTTCCGCCGCTAAACTTTCGCCGCCGCGCGTCGGTTTGTGCAGATTCATCTGTTTGAGCAAAACTTCAAACGTCAAGGAAATCGGCTCAATGCGCGACTGGCAGCCGAGATTTTTCACTAACTCTTCCGAATCCTTTATGCTGCCTTCGGATGAAAACGGCGACGGCATCATCACGCAGAGAAGATTTTCCGCGCCGATGGCTTCGGCGGCGAGCGCGGCGACGAGTGCCGAATCAATTCCGCCGGAAAGTCCGAGAACGGCTGTTTTGAAGTTGTTTTTACGAGCATAATCTCTGATTCCCAAAACCAGAGCGCGGCGAATTGATTCGCATTCGTCGCCGGTAATTCCGCGCGAATCCGGTTTTCGGGAATCAATCTCGACCGTTTCGACAAACTCTTCAAACGCCGCCGCCTGTAAAATTATGTCGCCTTCTTCGTCGGCAATTAGGCTCGCGCCGTCGAAGACGATTCCATCGTTGCCGCCAATTAAATTGACGAAAACCATCGGTTTTTTCTGCAATTTGGCGCGGTGCGCGACCATATCGCAGCGCAGTTTGATTTTGCCTTTGTTATACGGCGAAGCGTTGAGCGCGACGATGATTTCCGCGCCCTGCATAATCAGTTCGTCCGCCGGATCAACGTCATAAAGCCTTTCTTTCCAGAAAGTTTTGTCGTTCCAGAAATCTTCGCAGACGACGACACCGATTTTGCGTCCGCCGATTTCAAAAATCTTCCGCGCGTCCGACGGCTCGAAATAACGCGGATCGTCGAAAACGTCGTATTCCGGCAGCAAAGTTTTATCAGCAAATCCGAGCAGTTTCCCATCGTGAATGACAGCGGCGCAGTTGTAAAGCCGCTTGCCGTCGGTTTCCGTATTCGGTCGAATCGTGCCGACAATCGCCGTAATTCCTTCGGTCGCGGGAATAATTCGTTCGAGCGGTTTGAGCGCGGATTCGATAATGTCGCGGTCTTGAAACCAATCGAACGAAGTATAGCCGTGCGTCGCCACTTCGGGAAAAACGATCATATCCGAGCCGTCCGTTTTCGCCTTTTCAATCGCCGCAATAATTTTAGCGACATTGCCGTCAATATCGCCGTTCGTCGTGTTGATTTGTCCGATGGTAACTTTCATTATTTCTTAAGTTTATGAAAGAAATTTTACGCAGGCAAATGAAAATCATTTCGACACGGGAATAAAATGACGGCATAAGGTAATCTCTGAGTAAGTTCGGAATAAATTTTTGAGTTTGAACACAGCTTTTTAGAGGAGAACTTCGATGCAAACAAAAATACTTTTTCTTTCGGTTATTTTATTCGCTTTCGGCGCGGGTGCTTCGGCGCAGAACAAACCGCCGGAAACCGAATCCGTCAAAATGCGGAGCGTCAAAAGAAGCAACACCGAGCCGCTGAAAATCGGCGAAATCGCGCCGGATTTTAATTTGAGCGATGAAAACGGCAGACAAATCGCGCTGTCGGCGGCGAAAAAGCCGGTTGTGCTGGTGTTTTATCGCGGCTATTGGTGACCATTCTGCGCCCGGCAGTTAGCCGAATTACGCACACTTTTGCAGCCCGCCGAAAAAGTTTCGCTTTACGCTGTCAGCATTGACCCGGCGGAAAAAAGCAAGGAATTGATGATGAAGATCGCCAAAGACGGTAAAGGCGCAATAAATTTCCCGCTTCTTTCCGACTCAAATCACCAAACGATTGACGCTTACGGACTTTTCGACCCGACTTATATCGGCAAAGGCGTAGAGGGAATTCCGCATCCTTCGATATATATTCTGGACAAAAACCGAAAAGTAGTCTGGGCAAAAATCGAACCGGATTATCGAAAACGTCCGACCAACCAAGAAATTCGCGCCGAACTTGAAAAATTAAAATAAAGGAAAGGAATAAGAAAACTAAATGTAATTTTCTTATTCCTTTATTTTGTAGAAGGATTCGAGCCGTTCACGCCCGCCTTTGGCGGCAATCGCTAATTCCCACAATCTTTCGGCTTATTTTTTAATTCGGCATCTACAACTTCGCCGATTTGCGCCAGACAGTTGTTTGCAAAATTCGTAACAAACAGCAGGACAATAATTAAAATCTTCAAACTTCGCGTAATTCTAAAAACAATTTATAAAAACGAAAGGTTTTAAAAATCAACGCGAAACGGAAAGCATCTGTTCCAACTGCGCGGGCAAATGAACCGGATAGAATCTCGACGCGGCGAAAATATAATCTTCGCCGCTTTCGTCAATAATCCTTATCATTCCGTCGCTTTCGGCTTCAGCGTCAGGAACGACGCTGTATATTTTGCCAAACTCAAGCGACGCTTCATTTTCGATGTTGTTGATGCAGACGACAAATTGTGACGACAAATTTTGATTACTCATAAATGTATCTTTTGATTTTCATATCGCGCCTGCCGATGCCGTGCGCTTCATACCAATGGATTTCGGCGAACCTGACGCGACCGTTTTCAAGTTCGACGTGCGCTGTCTCTTTGAGTTTGCGCCAGCGTCCGCGTCCGAATTCACGATTGAGCCGCGCCAAATCTCTAATGCCGCGGTTAACCGCGATAACTTCGATGTTTTCAATGGCACTGACGAGCGTAAAATCAATCATAAAATGAATATGATTTTCAGACAAGAAATAAATTTAATACGCTGCTAATCTCCGCGCCGCTTCGATGATTTCCGAGATTTGCGGCAGGAAATAATCTTCCATCTGCGGCGCGAACGGAACGGGCGCGTCAATCGAAGCGACGCGAATCACCGGCGCGTCGAGCCATTCAAACGCTTCTTCGGCAATGATTGCCGCAATCTCGCCGCCGATGCCGCCGGTCAAACTCGCTTCGTGCAAAACCATCGCGCGATTGGTTTTTTTGACCGTTGCCAGAATCGCGTCTTTGTCCATCGGCGCGAGTGTTCGCAAATCTATTACTTCAACTTGCAAGCCGTCTTCTTTCTCCAAAATATCTGCCGCGTCGAGCGCGTTCAAAACCTGTGCGCCGAACGTGATAATTGATAAATCTTTTCCTTCCCGCGCAGTTCTGGCTTTGCCGATTTCGACGATGTAATCATCAGTGGGCAATTCTTCACGCAGACGCGGCAGGCGATAAAGTTTTTTGTGTTCAAAAAATAAAACCGGGTCAGGGTCACGAATCGCCGCCTTGATTAAACCTTTCGCGTCATAAGCAGTCGAAGGCTCGATTATTTTCAAGCCCGCCGTGTTGAGAAAAAACGATTCGGCGTTCAAAGAATGAAACGGACCGCCGCGCACGCCCGAACCGCACGGACCTCTGAATACGGCTTGAATCGAACCGCAGCCGCGATAACGCGATTTCGCCGCGTAGTTGGTCAGCATATCGAAACCGCACGAGATAAAATCAATAAACTGAAATTCCGCGACCGGCTTCATTCCCATCAACGCCGCGCCGCACGCCGCGCCGACAATCGCCGCCTCGGAAATCGGCGTGTCAATCATCCGTTCCGCACCGAATTCGTCAATAAAACCTTCGGTCAATTTAAAAGCGCCGCCGTATGCGCCAATGTCTTCGCCGATGACGAACACGGTTTCGTCCGCCGTCATTTCTTCGTGAATGCCTTGCCGAATCGCTTCGATTAAAGTTAAGCCTTTTGCTTCCTGTTTGGTTGCCATTTATTTTTTAGTCTCAGAATCTGTTGCAATTTTCGGTTTTGCTTCGTCAATCAATAAAACTATCGGTTCTGCTCCGCTCTGTTTGATTGCCTCAACGACTTTTATAAAATCACCGTATTTAATCGAACGCGCCGCTTTGATTCCGACGGCTTTAACGATTTTCCACTTTCCCGGTTCATAAACTCCGGTTTCCTCTCTTTCTCGAAAAATCTTGGATAATCGCGTCATTAAAAAATTCGTGTCCGAAACATTACCTTCATTTTCCGAATTCAAAGTCAGTTTGCCGCTTTCATCTATCGAAATGATTAATAAACTATGGTCGTGGGGCAAGCCTTTCGGAATCGGGTTTGGAATTTCTTGCTGCGGAAACAAAAAACGCTGAAAACGCCAATAGTTTTCTACCTGTGAGAGTTTTTCATCATAAAGCGGCGGAACCTTTACAATTATTATATTCTGCTCTGTTCGTTGAGTTTCCGAACAGCTTAAAAAAAGACAGCAAAGAATTATTAAAACGAATTTGTGATTCATACAAAACAATTAAATATAGATTTTGCAGAAAAGTTCCAGAGCAAGCTGTTTCGTTATTGGTGAACTTTTTCAGCCTGCTTTTGAATAATCGGCAGTAGCCCGCGCAATGCCTGATTGACCGATTCCGAATCGGTGAAAACTTCCGCAACGTCCGGTTCAAGCGTAATAACATTTTTCCGGTTCGTTAAGCGGTCAACGTATTTTCCGCGAACTCCACCCGTGAAATCATATTCATCGAGCATTTCAACTTCTTCATTCTGTTTCTTGTTCATACTTTCTTCTTTCGTTCGGTGTTGTCAATCGTGCGCTGATGATTCTGATTTTATCACCTCTGTCTGTGTGGACAACAACTAAATGCCTTTGCCGGTCGGAAAGTCCGGTGATGATAAAACGACTTTCTTCGCCCGAATGCAGCGGATCGGGAACGGTTAACGAAAGCGGATC
>JALYQJ010000178.1 GCA_030855875.1 Acidobacteriota bacterium | reverse complement strand
CCCGTGCGCTGAGTTTGATCGCTTCGCCGATGTCGAGATTATGATCGGCGAGCAGAGGCAGAGCGAAGAAAAATGTAATTCTCCACGCAATTCCTAAAATGAAAGCCGCAAGAGAGAAAATGACAATTAAAATAATTATTCCGCCGGAAAGTGCGAAATTCGGCAGAGTCTGCGCGATGGAGTCCGATTGATTGCCGCCGCGATTCAGTAGATCGGTAACATTAAAAGAAAGGCGGACACCTTCGCCGATTATTTGCGGTAAAGTAGCGATAATGCCGACGACCATTGCCGGAAGAAATTTTTCAAAACCTTTGAACATCATCCCGAAGTCAACCGGCTGACCGCGCATCTGCGTAAAAAGCGCGAAATATATTCCGACGGAAATCGGACCGGCAAGAAAAATACTGACGCACGGAATACAGCCGCCGAGAATCAGCGCGACCAGCGTAATTCCGAGAAAAAGCCAGTAATTCGGCTGAATCAAAGCCCACGCGTCGCTGATGCAGTCGCCCGCATTGACTGCGGAACTGTTAAATTGGATATTTTGAGACATTAAACCTCCGAAAGTTTTGGGTAAACGTGAAACCGACAAAAAAACAATGCCATAATTCGGAAAAGATGACAATAAGATTTTTACAGACTTGCGAAAAAAATAAATACCTCGCAAACTTTTGAGTCGTGAGACAATCATTTTCAAAAGTCGTCGAATTATTAAAACTCGAAGCCGCCGCCATCGAACGCTGCGCCGAAAACTTAGACCGAAACGCCGTCGAACGAGCCGTCGAAATTTTAACCTGCTGCGACAGCAAAGTTATCGTGATGGGTGTTGGAAAATCCGGCGTGATCGCGCAAAAAATCGCGCAGACCTTAACTTCGACCGGAACGATTGCCGTTTACGTTCATCCGTCGGACGCGCAGCACGGAAGTTTGGGCGTGATTGCCAAAGGCGATATCGTCATCGCGCTTTCAAATTCGGGCGAAACCGATGAGATTTTGTCCTTGATTCCGGCGATCAAACAGCGCGAAATTTCGATTATTTCGATTGTCGGAAATCTCGATTCGGCATTGGCGCGGCAGTCCGATGTCGTTCTCGATGCTTCGGTTGACAAAGAAGCGTGTCCGCTCAATCTCGCGCCGACGACCTCGACGACCGTCGCGCTCGCCATCGGCGACGCGCTGGCGATGACTTTGATGGAAGTGAAAAACTTAACGGCGGAAGATTTCGCGGCGAATCATCCGGCTGGTCGTCTGGGCAAAAGATTAACGCTTAAAGTTTCGAGTCTGATGCACGAAAGCCCCAATATTTCGCCCTTTGCCGGCTGGCTCGAAGTCGTCAAATCAATCTCTAAATTCGCGCTCGGCGCGGTTAATGTCGTTGATGAAAACGAACGATTAATCGGCATTATCACCGACGGCGATTTGCGCCGCACCATCGAAAAAACCGCGCCCGAAAACTTTTCCGCTCTCAAAGCCGAACAAATGATGACCGGCTCGCCGGTGACGGCAACGCCGGAAATGCTCGCATACGACGCTTTACAGTTGATGGAAAACCGCCCGCGCCAAATCGCGGTTTTGCCCGTCATTGATGAAAAAGGATCGGCAATCGGTTTGTTGCGGCTGCACGACATTGTGAGGAGCGGTTTGTAATGACTTTGTACGAAGATCAAAAAAGAGTTTTGAAAGACTGCACCGGACGTTTTGAACGGCTCGGAATCGCATATATGCTGACCGGCTCGATGGCGATGATAAACTATGCGATGATGCGTATGACCAACGATATTGACATCGTGATGGAACTCTCAACCGCCGATGCCGACCGAGTTATCAATGAATTCGAGCCGGATTATTACGTTCCGCACGGCAGAGTGCGCGATGCGATTTCGCGCAAATTTATGTTTAATGTGCTTCATCAGGAAACACTTGTGAAAGTTGACTGCGTGATGCGAAAAGACAATGAATTTCAAAAAACGGCATTCGCACACCGCTGCAAAATAGATTTTTCGGGATTCGACGTTTGGATTATCGGCAAAGAGGATTTGATTTTGTCGAAGCTGAATTGGGCGAAAGTTTCCCGTTCCGAAATGCAGATGCGCGATGTGGCAAGCATTATACGCAACGGTTACGATGAAAAATACGTCGAAGATTGGGCGTTAAAATTAGGCGTTGACGATTTATTACGCGAATGTTTTGAACTTCTGGAGCGAAATTATGTTGATGGATACGACTCGTGAAATGGAAGAACTGCAAAACGAACTGTGGATGAAGCGCACAACTCAAGAACGCGCAGAATTTATGTTCGGAATGTTCGCCACGGCACGGAGAGTTTTAATTAACTCACTGCCGAAAAATTTATCGGAAAAGGAATTCAAAAAACAGTTATATTTTCGCACTTACGGCGAAAACCTGCCCGAAGATTTTTTTAAGGATTAAGCCAAAAATTAAAATGATGAAAAAGTTTACCTGCGCGTTTTTCTCGATTTTGCTGCTCTTTTCGTTTTCCAGAGCGCAGCAGGCGGAAGTGACGATTCAATTGAATGAACAGTTTTTCGACGCGCTGCTCGACGCTGTTTTTAAAAGTTCGAGTCCGCTCGAATTTCCGCTCGTTTTCGGGCAGGAAGATAGAAAAGGCGGAAATGGAAAAAGCCTGTTTTCTTCATTAAATAACAGCGGTTTTCAAATGGCGCGGAGTTCTTTTGGCGAAAATAAAAAACCAAAAACCAAAAGCCAAACTCCGCCGTGTAATGAAACGATCAAATTACAGCGCGAAATTGACGGCGTTCGCACGGCGGTTCGTTTCCGCGAGAACCGGATTTACGCGCCGATTGCTTTTTCCGGGAATTATAATCCGCCGCTCATCGGCTGCATCGGATTTTCCGGTTGGGCGGAAACCAATGTCGAACTCGAATTCGACCGCGAACGGCAAACTCTCGTCGGACGCGCGAAGGTTTTAAACGTCCAACTGAGCGGAACTCGCGGCATCGGCAGCGCAATCGTGACAAAACTCGTGCAGAGTTCGATTGACAAAAAAATCAACCCGATAAACATTTTGCCGATGGACAAACTTTCGTTCGTCGTGCCGATTCAAAACGCCGCAAGTCTGCGAATGAAAGCCGTCGGAATGCGCCACGAAATCGCGGGCGGCGCGTTAAATGTACGAATTATTTATGAATTTTTAAAGGTTGATTGATAGTGAGATTGAAGTAGGGCGAAACTGCCAGCGGCAAGCTGTCGGTAATAAAGCCCGTTGATAAGAAAGTCGCTGTTTCGACCAGTTACAATCCGGGTTCCGCGCCGTGTTCGTCGCTTCAGCGATGGTGATTGCCTGTCGCTGCCAAAATTTTTGCCGTCAGAAGCCTTTAACGCGGCTAGAGGTGACATAGAATTAACCAAGCCGTTTTAAGAAAATTCTTATTTACGCTTCTCATTTAATGACTTGTTTAGTTTAGCTGCCGCGTTATTTTCAAGGCATTATTGTTTCATCATAAGTCAGAATCATTAGTAGAAAGTCTGCAATGTCCTCTTGCGATTTTACTTCAGCATAAAAATTCGCTGTTGTTGTCGGAAATGTAGCGATAATTGTTTCATCTTCGGTAAACGCAATTTTTACCAAACCACCTTTTAACTGCTGTTCTTTATACCAAACGCAGGTGTTCTCACTTAGGCAGCGACTTACGTATTCACCCGCCAAACGCCCGATGTCGTATTTGATATTAAGTCCGCCTTCTTTTTTAATGCGCCCGACCCAAGTATCAATCCCTTGCAGCGGTGTGTGAACATAACCTCTGAGTAATTTAATTCCCCGAGGCGGCGGTGTTCTGGGAGGCTTGCTCAGGTTATTATTTTGTGCTGAAGCCGAAAGAATAAATAAGCAAAATAGAAACACAAATAAAAGAAATTTCTTTTTCATAAATTTAACCTCAATTTAAAAATGAGAGACAGCGGATTTTGTGTTCTGCTGAATTAAAATTTTCTTATACAAATTTTTTATACGCCTCTTTGATAACTAAAGTCAATAAAAATTTGATTTCTTCGACAGTTTGATTTAACCTTTGCGGTCAAAACACCATTCAGTGTAAAATTTTACACTAAATCAGAAAAACCTCAGTTTTTGCTGCAAATTTACTTTTCGATTTAAGTTAAAAAGGAAACCAATGAAATCAATTTTATCTTTCATTTTTATAGCTGCATTTTGTTTTAATCCGATTGCCGCGACCGCGCAGACGGCGCAGCCGGTCAAAAAATTCGAGTTGACGATTGACAGCATTATGCGCGGGGCGGATTTGGTCGGTTATGAACCGGACGGAGTTCGCTGGTCGCGCGACAGTCGTAAGATTTACTTCCGCTGGAAACGCGCCGGTGAACCGCGAATTCAGGAATTTGCGACTTATGCGGTCAACGCCGACGGCAGCGATTTACGCAAACTTTCCGAAGAAGAAGCAAAACTCGCGCCGCCGCAAGCGGGCGATTTGTCGAAAGATAAAAAGATAACGGTTTACGCCGACGGCGGCGATATTTTTTTATACGACCACGAAAAAAACGAGCGGCGGCAAATAACGCGCACCGCCGACGCGGAAACGAATCCGCGTTTTATCGGCGAACAGCGGCGCATCTATTTCACGCGCCAGAATAATCTTTACACTTTATCGCTCGACGAAGGTTTGCTGGAGCAGTTGACCGACATTCGCGCCGCCGGTTCGCCAAGCACGGATGCCGCTGCTTTGAAAAAGGGAACTGACAGTCAGGAAGCGGCTAAAAAGGAAGAACGCGAACTGCTTGAAGTAATCCGTGAACGCGCCGAAAAGCGCGAATCGGATGAGAAAAAACGAAAGGAACGCGAAAAACGCAAACCGTTTCAACTCGCGGCTGGACAAAACGCCGCTAATCTGACGCTTTCGCCGGACGGAAAATATGTCATCGCCGTCGTCAACGAAACCGGCACGGGCGCGAAAAATACGATTGTTCCGAATTATGTGACCGAATCGGCTTATACCGAAGATATTCCGGGGCGCACGAAAGTCGGCGACGCGCAGGGACGCAGCCGGATTGCGATTATTTCGGTCGAAAACGGCGAATCGAAATGGGTCGAACACGGTCAGCGCGTCGAAGCCGCGCCGACGGTTCAAACGAAAACTGAAGGAAATGCGACTGCACAAACCGCGCAGGAACGCGGCACGAATCAAAATCAAACGCAAATTCCGCCGCGAACCGAACAAACGCAAAATCAAACCGCCGCACGGACGCAAACCGAAACCGCGCAAACAAAATCGCAGGACAGGGAAGTTCAGTTATTCGCATTGCAATGGTCGGACGACGGAAAAAACGCGGTAATTCAGGCGAGAGCCGCCGACAATAAAGATCGCTGGATAATGCTGCTCGACGCGGCGACCGGAAAAACAAAAGTTCTCGCTACGGTTCACGATGATGCGTGGATCGGCGGTCCCGGCGCATTTTCGCTCGGTTGGCTGCCCGACAACCGCCGCGTGTTTTACCAATCCGAGCGCGACGGTTTTTCGCATCTTTACGCCGTTTCGATTGACGGCGGTGCGCCGGTTCAGATGACTTCCGGGCAATACGAAGTTTCCGACGTTCGCCTTTCGGAAGACAAATCGAAATTTTATTTTACATCGAGCGAAGGCAGTTTTTTTGAACGCAATCTTTACGAAATGTCTTTTGACGGCGGTGCGAGAACAAAACTGACGACGATGCCGGGCAATAATCAAACCGTCGTTTCGCCGGATCAGACGAAACTTGCCATTGTTCAATCGTTCGCCAATAAACCGCCGGAACTTTATATTGCACCGAACAAAACCGGCGTTGCCGAGTCGGAAATCAAACAAATAACAAACTCGCCGACTGACGAATGGCGTTCGCACAATTGGATTGCGCCGCCGATTGTTTCGTTCAAAGCCTCGGACGGCGCGACGGTTTATGCGCGGCTTTACAAACCGAAAAATTTCAAAAAAGGCGGTCCGGCGGTCGTCTTCGTTCACGGCGCGGGTTATCTGCAAAACGTGCATAATTGGTGGAGCAGTTACTACCGCGAATATATGTTTCATCATTTGCTGATGGAAAAAGGTTACGCGGTTTTGGATGTTGATTATCGCGGTTCAGCCGGTTACGGGCGCGATTGGCGGACGGGAATTTACCGCTTTATGGGCGGCAAGGATTTGACCGACCACGTTGACGCGGCGAAATATTTGGTCAGCGATCACGGCGTTGATGCAAAGCGAATCGGAATTTACGGCGGCTCTTACGGCGGATTTATTACATTGATGGCGATGTTTACCACTCCCGATGTTTTTGCGGCGGGCGCGGCACTTCGTCCGGTGACGGATTGGGCGCATTACAATAACGGTTATACGTCGAATATTCTCAATCTGCCGCAAGGTGACCTCGAAGCCTACAAACGCAGTTCGCCGATTTATCACGCCGCCGGTTTGAAAGGCGCACTGCTGATTTGTCACGGAATGGTTGATGTCAACGTCCATTATCAGGACAGCGTGCGGCTCGCGCAAAAATTGATAGAATTGCGAAAGGAAAATTGGGAACTCGCGGGTTATCCGGCGGAAGATCACGCTTTTGAACAGCCGACGAGTTGGGCGGACGAATACAAACGGATTTTTAAATTATTTGAAACGAATCTTCAGCCGCGGGTTAAAAAATAGTCGGAGCGCGGACATCCTTGTCCGCCATATCGCGCTGGCGATGAAAAACTTTCACATAAATAATATTGAATTTATGTGAAGCGTTTACGAACGCTGGCGTGTTCATTGCGGACAAGGATGTCCGCGCTCCGACTCGATTACAAATGCAGGAAATTATACTAAACGGCGAAAGCCTGACTTTTGAACAAGTCGTTGCGGTTGCGGGCGGCGAGCCGGAAGCGGTGCGCGTTGTTTTGTCAGAAGAGGCGAAAACGAACGTCAATCGAGCGGCAAACGCCGTGCAGATTCTGCTCGAACGCGGCGAAATCGCATACGGCATCACGACCGGATTCGGCGCGTTCAAGGATAAAATCATCTCGCGCGAAGAAGTCGAATTATTGCAGCGAAACATCATCGTCAGTCACGCCGTCGGGGTCGGAAAGCCTTTCGACCGGCGAACGACGCGGGCGATTATGCTGATTCGCGCCAACACTTTAGCTAGAGGATTTTCGGGAATCAGACTTGAAACTCTCGAACTTCTGCTCGAATTTCTCAATCGCGGCGTTCATCCCGTCATTCCCGAAAAGGGAAGTTTGGGAGCGTCCGGCGATCTCGCGCCGCTCGCCCATATGTCGCTGCCGCTGATCGGCGAAGGCGAAGCAGAATATAAAGGCGAAATTCTTCCGGCGAAAAACATCTTGGAAAAAGTTAATTTAACGCCCGTCACGCTCGCCGCCAAAGAAGGTTTGGCGTTGACGAACGGCACGACCGTGATGACCGCCGTCGGATTACTCGAAACGTGGAAGGCGATTCGGCTGGCAAACGTCGCCGACATCGCGGGCTGTTTGAGTCTGGAAGCGTTAAACGGAACGACGACGGCGTTCGATATGCGGATTCACGCGCTCCGACCTCATCCGCGTCAGATGCAGTGCGCCGAAAATCTGCGAAATATTCTGGAAGGCAGCGATTTTACGCGCTGTTTCGATCCGGCGAATTGTCAGGACGCATACACTCTGCGTTGTATGCCGCAGGTTCACGGCGCGTGCCGCGATGCGATTGCTTACGCCGAATGGCTTTTGACGCTTGAACTGAATTCCGTGACCGACAATCCTTTGATTTTCTGCGACGAAAACTGCGAGAAAATCGAAGTGATTTCCGGCGGAAATTTTCACGGCGAACCGCTCGCGCTGGCGTTTGATTATCTGGCGATTGCGCTCGCCGAACTCGGAAATATCAGCGAGCGGCGTTTGATGCGCCTTACTGATGAAGCCTCGAACGCGCACACTTTGCCCGCGTTTTTAACCGAAAAAGGCGGTTTGAATTCGGGTTTTATGATCGTGCAATACACCGCCGCCGCGCTTTGCACGGAAAATAAAATTCTCGCGCATCCGGCATCGGTTGATACGATTCCGACTTCGGCGAATGTCGAAGACCACGTTTCGATGGGCGCGACTTCCGCGCTGAAACTGCGGCAAATCGCCGAAAATCTCGAACGTATTCTCGCGCTCGAACTTTTCGCCGCCGCGCAGGGCGTTGATTTTCGCCGCAAACTAATCGGGACGGATAAAAAACTCGGCTTAAAGACGCAGCCGGTTTACGATTTGATCCGCGAAAAAGTGCCGTTTATCGAAGAAGATACGGTGATGTATCTGCACATCGAATCGGTCAGGCGAATCGTCGAAGAAATTGATATTGTCAAAATTGCCTGTCAGTGAAAACGTCAGCGAAAAATGAAATTTTACCGATTTTTAGAAAAAGATTTAGCCGGAAAAAACGTAAACTTTTACGATTTTTCAAACTCTGTCGAAAAGCGTATTTTGGAAGAATACGGAGCCGTGTTAGTCGCTCGCGGCGGCGCAATTCCGCCGAATAAAATCGTTTTCGCAAATGAGCGCGAAGTTGCGCGGTTTCAAAAAAGCGTTTCGATTGTCAAAGCCGAAATCGGCGGATTCGACCTCGAACTGCAAGCGGCGGCGATGAATGATTTATTAAAATCAATTGCCGAAGCCGAAGAAAATGATCTGACAATTTCACCCCGCGGCGCGGATTCGGCGCGGCGCAGTTACCGGGAGACCGTCGAGTTGTGGGCAAGCCGCGTCAATCCCGCGCTTGAACATTGGACGAAACAGGGAAAACTGTCCGAAACTGAAGCCATTAAAATACGCTCAGTCTCGGCGTTCGCGCAAGTGCCGGAAGTTTTCAAATTAGAAGAAAAAGGTATATTCTTCAGCAAAGATTTACAAAAATCAATCGTTTATTCAGTCGCGCCGCCCGGAACTTCGCAACATTTAGCGATGCTCGCCTTCGATGTAGCCGAATACAAAAACGAACGGGTGCGCGAAATCTTAGCCCGCAATAAATGGTTTCAAACCGTCGTTTCCGATTTGCCGCATTTTACATATTTAGGAATCAGCGAAAATGATTTGCCCGATTGCGGTTTGAAAAAAGTCGAAAATTGCGGACAGTCATTTTGGATGCTGAACATTTGAAAGCTAAATAAAGAATATAAAAAGGCGAAGCCGTGAAGACTTCGCCTTTTTGTTTGTGTATTAAAGCTAATATTCTTCGATTATTGAAGGATTTTAGCCGTTACGGTTTTGGTTATCGGATTAACCGAAAAGCGGACGAGTTGCGAAAGCGGAGCCGTCGTTCCGCCTGATGTTGTCGAGCTGCCGCCGTTGGTGCGCGTTCCCGCGTTTTCGTTCGGCGAACCGTTTGGCAGCAATTGGTTGGTGACGATTTGGAACGTCGAAGGTCCGTTGGCGAAACCGAGAACCCGCATAATGTAGCGCGTGTTCGGCTGAACGCTCGACGAAACGAATTCGGCAGCCGTCGCGCCCGCCGAACGTCCCAATACCTGACCGTCAACAGTTCGCAATTCAAAGTCGAGATCAACCGCCGTTGCACTCGAGAGCGTTGCTTCTAGGAAAAGAGCGTCGTTTTTAGTCGTTACTTCGATGTCTTCCCACGTAATGCCTTTGAATGCCGGATCGCCCCATGTTGCGCTTTCGCCGCCGGTCGCGGTCGGTTCTCCGGCAACTAACGCGCCGGTTTTTGTTTCGGTAAAAATCGAATAAGTGACTGGCGCGGGCGGATTGCTCGTGCCGTCGCCGGTTTGCGTTCCTGTTCCGACGGTCGAGCCGGCAAACGCATTACCGAAAATCTTCGCGTCGAAGGTGAACAATTGCGTCATCGGATTGTTGAATTCAAACCGTTTGGCGTTTGAAGTCGAGCCGAGTGCGAGCGTTTGATTATAGACGAACGTGTTTCCGTTAGCGTCGGCATTTTTAACCGTCACGGTCGGGTTCGAGA
>JALYQJ010000122.1 GCA_030855875.1 Acidobacteriota bacterium | reverse complement strand
AAACGAACTCTGCGCGACGGCGATAAAAAAAACCGCCGCGCCCAGCCACAAACCGATTAGCAATGCCCGAAAATCCTTAATAAAATTCATAGTTTACAAATGGCTCAAGACTCGTTTGTATTATTTTGTATTATGTAGTTTTTCAGCAAAAAGAGCAAAAGGTGAGAAATCAGAAGTCAGGAGTCAGAAGTCAGATTTTTCAAATCTTTATCTCATCTCTCTTTTTGATTTCTGATTTCTGATTTCTGGATTCTGACTTCTGACTTCTATCAATAACGCGGCGTGTTTTCGTCAACTTCGAGCGACCACGAATCAATGCCGCCTTCGAGATTGAAAACTTTTGCAAAACCGTTTCGCACCAGAAACATACAAACATTCGCGCTGCGGATTCCGTGATGACACATCACGACGATTTCTTCTTGCGGTTCGAGCGTTTCGATCCATTCATTAAATCGGGTTAAGGGCAAAAGTTCCGCCGCGTCAATCCGGGCGACGGCGTATTCCTGCGGCTCGCGCACGTCAATAAATTTGAATTCCTCTTTATTTTTCAGGCGTTCAGCCAACTGCGTCGGCGTAATTGATTGATAAAACATTTCTTTGAGATTACGAACCGCTGTAAAAACTTGCAAGCCGAAGCGGGAGAAAATCTTACGCCGTAATAAATGCTTGATTTATTGCGAAAAATAATTGCATAATTATTTGTCAAACTTTATCGTTTGATTCAAATCGCAATTAGCCTTCATTTGCTCCTTCAAGTTCAATCACTTATTAAAATCTGATTATGCCTACTTTCAAGAACAGTCGTATCTTGTATTCCGTTGCTTTGTCTTTGTCCGTCGCTTTGTCGGTTATTTTTCTGGGGGAAATTATTATCAATGTTTTTATTTACTTGAGTAATTTTCTGCCTGTAGAAATGCTGACTTTGAATTTACAGGGCTTTTTTGCTCTGCTCATTATCGGAGTCGCCAGCGGATTTATAACGGAAAAACTAAGCATCAAAAAGATTTTGCCGTATGTCGGAGTATTTATCGTAATCTGGGCGGCACTCAGTTTTGCGGCGGCAAAATATTTTACGATTAACCTGTATTTCGCGCGGGTTTTCACCATCGTTGTTATTGCGATGGTTGTCGGTCACATAAAAAAACTTTGGCTGATTGATTACGAACTGACCGAAAGATTGGTGCAGGTCGCTTCGACCGAACATCTTCTTCAAGGAAAATCGGCGGATTCTCGGATCGAAAGCGGTCTGAAACTGCTCGAAACGGTTCTTCCGCTTTCGGAAGCGATTGTTTTTCACTACGACGAGAGCGGGGAATTAAAGCCGGTCGGTCGCGCCCGAAACGATGCGGCGGTTAATAATCTGGTGTCCCGGCAAGCCGAATGGCGCGAAAATATCGGACTCTGCGAACAGGCGTTTCAGCAGCGGCAGACGGTCGTTAGTCTGGATGAAAACAAGGTCGGTTCGGCACGCGCCGCACTGCCGCTTATTTACGAAAAAGTGGCGGTCGGAGTTTTATTTGTCAAAGTAGATAAAAATTTTGAATACGCCGACCGCAATCTTCTGGAAGCGTTCAGCGACCAACTGGCGCGAAATTTTCAGCGCAAAGAACTGCGCCGAAAAAGTTTGCCGCACAAAACCTGGTGGAGCGGACTTTCAACCGAATCGGCGGAAAACCGGCTCGACGTTATCAGTTTGATTAACAGTTCGATGATGGAACACAGCTTCGGCGCGTTAGCGAGTTCGCATTTGAAGGAAGCGCACGCGATTGCTTATCTTGACGGAACGCTCGCCTATCTCAACCGCCAGATGCGTCATTTGTCCAAAATGAATGCCGGTAAGAATTCCGAAGTAGACCTTTTCGGCTTGCTCGACGGATTTAAAAACGAAATTTTCAACGAACCTTCGCTGGCGATTCGGCGCGTTCTGCAAACCGGCGATCACTACAATTCTGAACTTTTTTACCCGGAAACAAACAAAACCTTGAAAATTCAGATTACGCTCGTCAAAGTTCCGAACGACGACGTTTCGATCCACGAAACGAATGTTTCGATGAAACCGGCGTGTTTTCTGGTGACGATCAGCGATATTTCCGCCGTCAAGGAAAACGAACGGCTTCGCAGCGATTTAACGAGTTTGATGTCGCACGAACTGCGAACGCCGGTGACGAGCATTCAGGGCTTTGCCGAACTGCTTCTCGCCGATGAAAACATTCCCGGCGAATCGCGCGAATTTCTGGAAATAATCTGCAACGAATCGCAGCGGCTTTCGAGAATGCTTTCGACCTTTTTGTCAGTATCCAACCTCGAACAAACCGATAAACAGGGAATCGAAAAAACTCCGGTCAAAGTCGATACCGTCGTCAGCCAGGTCGTCACGGAAATGCAGGAACAGGCAAAACGCAAACGAATTCGTCTGGTCGAACAATCGAATTCGCACATTCCGCCGGTCGCCGCCGATAAAAGTTTGATTCAGCGTGTCGTTTCGCATCTGGTTGACAACGCCATCAAATACAGCCCGGAACGAACTTCTATTTTAATTTCGACAATTTTGGAAGCGGACTTTTTGCGCGTCGTCGTCGAAGATCGCGGCTACGGAATTCCGACGGACGAGAAAGAAAAAATCTGGCAAAAATTTTACCGTATTTCGCGTGACGGTCAGGATAAAGAGGAAGAATCAACCGGCTTGGGACTTTCGCTCGTCAAAGAAATCATCGAGCAGCACGGCGGACAAGTCGGCGTAGAATCGGAAATTGGACAAGGCTCGAAATTCAGTTTTACGCTTCCGCGTCTGTAAATAAGCAGGTCAGAGAAAATTTTGCAACTTTTAGTTTTTGTTCAGAGTCTTCGCTTCGCTGGTGGAAGCACGCTGAAGCGTGGACTCTGAACGAAAACTAAATGTCATCAAACTTTTACTCACTTGCTCAAATAATTTTCCAAATAATTTTTATCAGGCTCAATAATCGGATAAACAACTCGTCGAACCCGACGAGTTGTTTACGCTTTTCCATTCCCGAAACCGCGCCGCCGAAACGAAATTAACCGGACGACCGTCAAGATTCGACGAGCTTAACAAAAGTTTCGTTTTCTTTTTTCGACCGTGAAAATGGTAAGATACTATTTCGTTAAACGACTATTAATACGGAGCTAAACAGTCGAATTAACGCATTTCTTGACGACCTCGGAACTTGTCGCGTGAGTTAAATGAAGCCCGAAACAATCGCCAAACCTGCTTTTAATGTTGTGAAAGCCGAAAACCGTGTGCCGGTTTACGTGCTTCCGCTCGTTAAATCGGCGATTTTTGCGGTTGACGCAATTCTGACGATTTTTTGTTTCGTCGTCGCCTTTAAGTGGCGCGAAGGCGAAGCGATTTTATCAAATACGGCGTGGGCTTGGTCAAAAGAGTTCGTGCCTTACGTCGGAATTCTGATTTTTGCCGTGCTGTGTCGTCTGGCGATGCTCGTTTATCAAAGAGTTTACCGTTTGCACGGCGCGTTTTCTTATACGAACGAAGCGATAAAAATTTTCAAAGCCGTTTCGGTCAGTTCGCTTTTGATTGTCGCGTGGGCTTTTTTATTTCGCGGCGGTTTTGCCTTTCGTGAATTTTCGTATTCGCGGGCGGTTTTTTTATTCGATTTCGCGCTGGCTCTGATAATTTTTCCGGCGTTTCACTTTCTTGTACGTTACTCACAAACGCTGTTCCGGCGGCGCGGCATCAATTTGATTCCGACGTTGATTGTCGGGACAAATGCCGAAGCCGCGCAAACCATTAACGAACTCAAAATGCGTCCCGATTTGGGCTATCGCGTCATCGGAATCATCGAAAGCGAAGCGCGGGATGCGAATTCAGGATTCAGGATTCAGGATTCCAGATTCCAGATTCCAGATTCCAGATTCCAGATTCAAGATTCAATTGCTCCGATAATCGGGACAATTGACGATTTGCCGAAACTGATCCGCGAACTCGAAATTCAAGAAGTGATTATCACCGACGACAAAATTCCGAGCGAAAGATTGTTTGAAATAATGCTCGAAATCGGGCGCAAACAACGAGTCGAATTTCGTTTTGCGCCGTCACTTTTTAATGTTTTGCCGCAAAAAACGAGCGTCGAACAGATCGGCGTTCTGCCGATGGTGCGGCTTTTCCGCGAACCGCTTTCCGACGCGGAAAAATTTGTCAAACGTTTGTCCGATATTGTAATTTCCGCAGTCGCGCTGATCGTTTTATCACCGCTCTTTATTTTGATTTTTCTGCTCATCAAACTCGATTCGCGTGGTTCGGTTTTGTTCAGGCAAGAGCGCGTCGGGATGGACGGACGCATTTTTCTCTGTTACAAATTTCGCACGATGCAGGCAAATGCCGACGAGCGAATTCACCGCGAAGCGTATCGCAAAAACATCGAAGGCAACCGCGAAGCCAACGCTGGAAACGATAAGAATCCGGTTTTCGGTAAAGTGAAAAATGACCCGCGAATTACCGGAGTCGGAAAGTTTCTGCGCCGCACGAGTCTCGACGAATTGCCGCAATTCTTGAATGTTTTGAAAGGCGATATGAGCGTTGTCGGCGCGCGTCCGCCGATCCCATACGAAGTCGAAGAATACGACGTTCGACATCGCAAACGGCTCGATATGAAACCGGGAATTACCGGACTCTGGCAAGTTTCGGGCAGAAACCGTCTGGCGTTTGAAGAAATGGTGCGGATTGATTTATTTTACATCGAAAACTGGTCTTTGTGGCTCGATTTGAAGATTATTCTTTTGACTTTGCCCG
>JALYQJ010000359.1 GCA_030855875.1 Acidobacteriota bacterium | reverse complement strand
TTCGATATTTTCCGGCAAAAGCTGGTCAATGCCGTGCCGGATAATCGAATGCGTCTGCCCGCCGCAAACTTCCATAATCGCCCACGGGCGCGTCGTCGCGGCGCGAATCTCCGATAAAATATTGTTTGCCAATTCAGGGTCACGAAACTCTTGCAGATATTTCATATCAGTTATCAGTTATCAGTTATCAGTTATCAGTTATCAGTTATCAGTTATCAGTTTATTTTGACTATGTTGTTCAAAAAATTTCTGATAACTGATAACTGATAACTGTTCACTGCCCCAGTTCCTCTTCCAGAAAACCCATATTGCGAAACAATTCGAGCGATTCGAGCGCGGATTTTTCGTCGAGTTTCTCAATCGCAAAACCGACGTGAACCAGCGCGTATTCGCCGATTTGAATGTCGGGAATGTATGCCAAACAAATGTTTTTGGTGATGCCGTCGAAATCCATTTTTCCCATTTGAATTCCGCCTGCTTCAAATATCTCAACAACTTTTCCTGGAACTGCTAAACACATATTTTTATTTTAGATTTTATGAGCCGAAAATCTTATCGTTTCGATTATAGCCTTTTTTGATTCAAAACTCTGCGGGCGGCGTGATACCCGCACATTCCGTGAACGCCGCCGCCGGGCGGAGTCGAGGACGAGCAAAGGTAAAGACCGCTGACCGGCGTTGAATAAAGCCGCCGCGTCGGTCGCAGAAAAAGCTGCCGAATATCGTTGGAACCGCCGCTGATGTTGCCGCCGACAAGATTGGCGTTGTATCTTTCCATATCGGCGGGCGACGATGATTTGCGTTTGATAATGCAATCACGAAAGCCGGGCGCGAAGCGTTCGATTTGATTTTCGATGCGCTCCGTCATATCAAAAGTCGAACCGTTCGGAACGTGACAATAACCCCAAGCCGTGTGCTTGCCTTCGGGCGCGCGGCTCGCGTCGAACAAACTCGGCTGCGCTAAAAGAACAAACGGTTTTTCGGCGTGTCTGCCGGCGGGCGGCGCGTTTTCGGAAGCGATGATTTCCGCGAATGTTCCGCCGAGATGAACGGTTGCGGCGCGGGCGCAATCGGTTGATTTCCATGGAATCGGCTCGCTCAACGCCCAATCAATTTTGAAGGCACCGGCATCATAGCGGAAACGCTCAAGTTTGCGTCGGTAGTTTTTCGGCAAAAGATGCCCCGCAATTTTTAATAATCCGTGCGTGGTTAAATCGCAAACGACGACGCTCTCGGAAGTCAGCAAATCATCAATTGATTCGACGCGCCTGCCGGTTATAATCTCGCCGCCGAGCGAGCATAGATATGAATTGAGCGAATCGGCGATTTTCTGCGAACCGCCGCGCGGAATCGCCCATCCAACGGCGTGACCCGCGACGGCGAGAACGAGCGCGAACGAAGCGGAAAAGGCACTGTCGAGCGACAGCATTGAATGACCGGCAATTCCGGCAAATATTGCGCGGGCGCGTTCGCCTTTAAAATGACTTTTTGCCAATCCTTGCGCCGAGCGCATCGCGCTCAAACCGAAACGGGTGAATGTCAACGGATGTTTCGGGAAACCTAGTGGAGCGAGCAAATCGGTGAAAAGATTTTCCCAATCGTCAACCAGCGGCTCAATCAATTTACGATATGCCGCGCCGTCTTCGCCGAGATTCTCGCAAGTGTCCGCGATTGATTTTTCCAGCATCACCGCCGTTCCGTCATCGAGCGGATGCGCGAGCGACGCGGGCGGCTGAATCCATTCCAAGCCGTGCGCGGTGAGCGGCAGCGTACGAAAAAACGGCGACGCGAGCGCAAGTGGATGCACCGCCGAACAGATGTCGTGAACGAAACCCGGCAGCGCCAATTCACCGGAACGAGTGCCGCCGCCGATGGTGTTTTCCGCTTCCAACACCTGCACGGAATATCCGCCACGCGCCAATTCAATGGCGGCGGCGAGTCCGTTCGGACCTGAGCCGATGACGGTCGCGTGTTGAAAACCGGAACGGCTCATTTTATTTTTTCCACAAAAAGGCGACGAACTTAGGCTGAAATTTCACGACAAATAAAATAAAGATTCCGCCGGTCAGTCGCTCAAAAATAAAGCCGACCGCATCTTATTTACAAAATCGTTTCAACTTCGATTTTAAGATTACACCGTCCGCGCAGTTCGCAAATTGGCGGCGCGTAAGGCTTCGCCTGCCGACCAGACGGCGATTCCGAGCAGTGCTAAATCCTTTGCAATAAATTGACCCGGCATCGGCGACGGAAACGGAAAACCGTAACCCGGCTGCCAAACGCCCGGCGTCGTAAAGAGAAAGGTCAGCGTGGTTAGAAATATTCCAATCGCAATAATGCTTCCGACGGCTGAAATTTTCGGCGCGAATGGGCGCGTCGCAATCATCAATCCCGCGATAATTTCGACCGTGCCGATCAGCATCGAAGCCGTGCGGACGCTCATCACACTAAACATCCACGACATAAACGGCGAGTTGGCGATTAAGCCCTGAATGCCTTCGGCTTCGTAGGCGGTGAATTTCAACGCACCGACCCACAGCAAAATTATCACCAGACCGTAGCGAATAATGCTCTCACCGACATTTTCCAGCGTCTTACCCAAGCCGTGCGCATCCGTCGTATGTTTGATATGTTCTACGTTAGTTGCCATTTCAATTTTCTCCTTATTTGAATGCCGTCGAAAACGCTGGCGGCAGCCGTTAATTTATATCTGTCGGTTTTGTCACCATATATTAAATCCGAAAAGAAACAACTTTATTCCAACCGTTTGCGCTTCCGCATTCAAATTGAATTTATAAAACCGCTCGTCCGAATTTACGTTTTCATTTTTACACCCATTTTGTCCGCCATCGCTTTGATCATTTCCAGATGCATTTTCAAAGTCGGCAAAGTTTTCGTCGCAAAAGCCTTGACATCTGCATCGGCGGCGGTTTTAGAGACGTTTTCAAACGCCGCGACATCTTTTTCGTGGGCTTCGACCATCGCCGTCACATACGCGCTGTCAAAATCCGCGCCGCTTAGTTTCGACAATTTTTCCATCAATTGTTTATGCGCGGGCATCACATCCGTGGGCAGCATAACCTTCTTCTGCGCTGCCAATTGCTTTAATTCATCGCCGGCTTTCGAGTGGTCTTCAACCATTTTCTGACCGAATTGTTTTACGTCATTGCTCGCCGCCTGTTTTGCCGCCATTTTTCCAAGCTCGACTTCTGCCATTCCGCCCGGAGCCGCGTCGTTCATAAAGGCGAGGTCGCCGCCGGTCACTACCGAATCGCCTTTGTCGCTCGCCGGTTTTGCCGGTTCGGTTTTGACAATTGGTTCGCTGTTCGCCGTTCCCTGACTGCCCGGAGGCGTATTACAAGCCGCTCCGAACGTCGCCAAAATGGTTGCCGCCAATATCAGAAAACTCGTCTGCACTCGTTTACTCATTGTATTTCCTCGATAATTTGTAATTTGCCGATAAATCGCATAATACTGAAAATTGTTTGGCTTATCGGTGCGCTTTCACACATATAAACCAAATAAGGTAAATAAATTCGGATAGAGCTTAATAATTTCCAGAAAAACCTTGCGTTTAGTCAGCTCTTATCGCGGGAAATTTTATTGGCATGAGAAAATCTTTTCATGCGCGAGAGCGGAAGAATTTGTTTCGATTTGTGACCGAATCAGATTTGAAATGAAAATTTAAATTTTTTCCAACTGATGAAAACCGGCAATCGCGGCTTGTCCAAGCGCGAGTCCGCCGTCGTTCGGCGGAACCTGGCGGTGCGTTAAAACTTCAAAATCGTGTTCAAGAAGCCGCGAGACGCTTGCCCGAAGGAGCGCGACATTTTGAAAACAGCCGCCGCTTAGAGCGACTTTGTTTAAGTTTTCGCGTTTCCGAAAATGCAGCGCGAGACGCAAAATCAAATTCGCCGCCGCGTTATTGAATTTCGCAGAAATCTCGCTGGTTGAAACGCCCGCCAAAACGTCCCGCGCCGCGTCTCGAAACAATCGGGCGCAGTCAATCTCGATTGTCTCGGCTTCGATTAAATCAAATTCGTAAGAATCGGTTACATTGTCGTCCAAAAAGGCTTCAAACTCAATCGCCGCCTGCGCTTCGTAAGTTATCGTCTGACGAACGCCCGCCAGCGACGCGACCGCATCGAACAATCGCCCGAAACTGCTCGTCGGAACGGCGTTGAAATTATGCTCAAACTGCGTTCGCAAAATCTTCTTTTTGGTATCGGAACAAGCGGCGACGCACGGCAGTTTTTCATTCCAATCAATTCCGGCTTGCCACAAATGCGCGAGCGCGACGCGATACGGTTTTCTGACCGAAACATCACCGCCCGCGAGCGGAAAATATTTCAAATGCGCGACGCGTTCAAACCCGCGATAATCGGCAAGCAAAACCTCGCCGCCCCAAATCGCGCCGTCGTCGCCATAACCAGTGCCGTCGAATGCAAAACCAATAACCCGTTCCGCGCCGTCCAAACCGTTTTCCGCCATCACCGAAGCGATGTGCGCGTGATGATGTTGAACCGCGACAAGCCGCGTTTCCGGCTGAAAAAGTTTGGTTAAATTATCTTTCGCCCAACGCGCCGAAAGATAATTCGGGTGTTTATCGAACGCGACGATTTCCGGTTCGATGCGAAACAGTTTTCGCATCTGCCCGACTGATTTTTCAAATGCGTGAAGCGTTTCCAGATTCTCCATATCGCCGATGTGTTGCGACATAAAAGCGAACTCATCTTTCGCCACGCAAAACGTCGCTTTCAATTCACCGCCGACCGCTAAAATCGGCGGCAGATTGAACGGCAGTTGCACGGGAAACGGCGCGTAGCCGCGCGAACGGCGAATCGGCAGTTCGTGATTTTCAAACACTCTAATAACTGAGTCATCGCACGGCACGAAGATTTCGCGGTCGTGTATCAGAAAGGCATCGGCTAAAGATGCTAATTTTTCTAATGCTTCCGCATTATCTTTGATAATCGGCTCGTTTGAAAAATTGCCCGAAGTCATCACTAAAACGTCGAGATTTTGATATTTCTTGTCAATTGAATTAAGCAGCAAATAATGAAGCGGCGAATATGGCAGCATCACGCCTAAAAATTGGTTGTGCGGCGCGATATTTTCGCTCAAATCGTTCCGCTTTTTTCTGAGCAAAACAATCGGGCGTTCTTTACAGTTCAGTAATTTTAGTTCTGCCCGGTTAATAGCGACCAAACTTTTTGCCGTCGCCGAATCTCTGCACATCACGGCAAACGGTTTATCACTTCTGCCTTTTCTTTCACGCAAAATTC
>JALYQJ010000071.1 GCA_030855875.1 Acidobacteriota bacterium | reverse complement strand
GGCGAAACGAACGCGGGCGCGGTCAATGAATGTATGTGTCCGGCGACGGGTTTGGTGCAGATCATCGGGCGCAAATACGCGCTGCGGCTGCTGACCGTGATCGGCGAACACGAAACGATTCGCTTTAACGATTTGAAAAGCGTGATGGACGATATGAGTTCTTCGACTTTGACTATTCGACTGGCGGAACTCGAACGCGCCGGACTGATAAGCCGTCAGACATACGCCGAAACGCCGCCGCGCGTCGAATACGCGCTGACCAAAGAAGGCAGTGAGCTGCGGCAAAGTTTGTTCGCGCTTTCTAAATACGCATCGCAAAACTCGGAAGTCGCGCATTGATTGTCCACAGAATAGTTCTGACGGCGAACAATTTTTTATAAGTCTAAAGTAATTGTTGCTTAACCGACTAAGTTACTGGTAGTATTACAAAAACCCCTTCTAGCCGAGCTTTCAACCATTCGGCTGTCTTGTTTAATCGCGTCGCTGCCGAAATTTAACCGGCGCGCATTGTGTTCTTTTCTATAACTAAAGTTTGGAGGAAAAACGATGGATTCGATTACGATTTGGACTTACTCGCTGATTGCCGCGACGGTCGTGATTTTGATTGTCGCCGCACTGCTGATTGCGATTGTCTTAACCGCCCGGCAAATTGATGCTCACGCCAAAGATATTTGGTCGGCGGGCAAAAACATCGCCGGAAATACGGTTTCGATTTGGATGCTCAAAGACACCAACATCGTCGCCGGAGACATTCTCAAAACCGCCCAATCAATCGCCGGAGTCGCCGGTGAAATCAACGGAAAATTAACCCATTTAGGAAACACTTTAACTAAAGGAGCATAATTTTTTATGGAACTGCTGACTTGGTTAACGATTGGTTATTTTGTGGTTTTGGTGCTGACTTTGGCGGTCGGGCTGATTGTAATTTTGACGACTTTGATGAGTGTTGCCAAAAAACTCGGCGCAATCAGCGCGGGCTTGCAGGCAGTCGAACAGCATACTGCGCCGCTCAATGAAGGTATCGAAAAACTGAACGGTTCGCTCAGCGGTTTGGCAGGCGGTTTGATGGTTGCCGAATCGAGTTTTGTTTCGGCGAACGAGCATTTGCAGGAAACGCTCGACGCGGTAACGGTTGCGCGTTAAATAAAAATTTTGTGAGGTTGAAATTATGTTTTTAATCGAACTAACTCCCGAAACGGCAAGCGCGGTCAAAATCGCGTGGTCGGTCGGATTGATTGTCGCTTTAATCGTCACGGTAATTGATGTTCATTTGTTGATTCGAGTGATAAAAGCCGCCCGCAAAATTGACGGCTTGGCGGGCAGAACTTTGGAAGCCGCCGGCGGCATCGCGGGCAATACTTCATCGCTGAAAAATTTGACGGCGACCAACGAAGTCGCCGCCGCGCTGATTGCGAACGCGACACCGATTGTTGCCGTTGCCGACGCGATTGATAAAAAACTGGCGGCGGTTTCGACATTTTTCGGCGGAGGTAAAAAATAATGGATACGGTTTTATTATTGACGATTTTGACGATTCTTGCTGCCGCCGTTTTACTCATCGCACTCGGAATCGGTTTGTTTCAAATCGCGCTCGGCTTGGAAGGCATCGGTTCGAGTCTCGACAAAATATCGTATGGTGTGCGGGCGATTGAAACCGAAACTTCTCCTTTACCGAATTGCATCGAAGGCATTAACGGTTCGCTCGCGCCGGTCGTCGGCGGTTTCGGCGTGGTCGGCACGGAACTAACGAGCGCGGACAAACATCTGGGAAGTTTAGCGGGAATCTTGGGTGTAAAATAATGTCAGTTATCAGTTATCAGTTATCAGTTATCAAAATGTTAGCTGATGACTGATAACTGATAACTGATAACTGATAAAGTTATGAAAATTGGAATCAGCGGCAAAGGCGGTTCGGGGAAAACGACGATTTCGGCGACTCTTGCAAGGGTGTTTGCCAAAAAAGGTTTTCCCGTTTTGGCGATTGACGGCGACCCGAATCCGAATCTCGGAATGGCTTTGGGATTGGACGCTCAAACACTCGAAGAAATTCATTCGATTCCGCGCGGCGGCATTACCGAAAGAGTCGAAGACGCGGACGGCAAAATGCGGCTTGTCTTAAAAGATACGGTGGAAAACATCACCGCTTTGCACGGCATTCCCGCGCCCGACGGAATTCGCCTGATTGTCGGAACAAAAGTCGAAAATGCCGGCGCGGGCTGACTCTGCTCAGCTCACGCTGCAGTTCGCAGCCTGATGGGAGAAATCGTTTCGGAAGCCGACAAAATAACCGTGATGGATATGGAAGCGTCGCTTGAACACTTGAGTCGCGGAACTGTCCGCCACGTTGACGTGATGCTGATCGTCACCGAACCTTATTATCGTTCTTTGGAGACCGCGCGGCGAACTTTACCGCTCGCCCGCGCTCTCGGAATTAATCATATTTACGCCGTCGTCAACAAATATCGCAGCGCGGAAGACGAAAAAGCCGTCACTGATTTTTGCAAAAACAACGATTTGGAAATTATCGCCAAGATTCCGTTTGATCCGAATGTTACGCAAGCCGATTTGGAAGGCAAATCTTTATACGATTTTAATGTCGAATCGTCAGTCGTGAATGAAGTCGAGAAGCTCGCCGAAACTTTGCGAGAAAAAGTGCCGCTGAATAATTCTTCGGCAAGTAAAGTTTTATCAAAACCGAATTGCTAGATTAAGGAGAAACTCTATGTTGGACGACCCTAAATCATTAAGCGGAGAAGCGACGCAGGAAAATGCTTCGCGGCAAGCCAAACCGGAAGAAAAGCCGAAAGAGCTTTCTTTCGGACCTTTGGACAAAGTTTACGTTTTTTGGCTGGCGGGAATGAGCTGCGACGGATGCACGATTGCCGTTGCGGGCGCGACTAATCCGCCGCTTGAAAATTTGCTGACCGGCACTGTGACGGGCGTTCCGCAGGTGATTCTTTATCATCCGGTTTTGTCGGTCGAAGCGGGCGCGGAATTTGTCGAGAATTTTTACAAAGCCGAGCGCGGCGAACTCGACGCGCCGTATGTTATCTGCTACGAAGGTTCAATCGCCGACGAAACAATCGCGGCGGCGACCGGCGGTTACTGGTCGGCACTCGGTTCGGAGCATTTGGGCGGCGACCAGCATCGTCCGATTCCGACGACCGAATGGCTCAAACGGCTCGCGCCGGGCGCGGCAGCGATTATTGCCGTCGGAACCTGCGCGACGTGGGGCGGAATTCCCGCCGCCGCCGGAAATCCGACCAACTCGATGAGCGTGATGGATTTCCTGGGTAAAGATTATCGCGGCACCGCCGGGTTGCCGGTTATCAATATTCCGGGCTGTTCGCCCGTCGGTGATAATTTTACCGAAACGGTGGCGATGGTTTTACTTTTCCTGCAAGGCATCGGACCGCTGCCCGAATTTGACACGCTCGGTCGTCCGGCGTGGCTTTTCAGCGACACCGTGCATACGAAATGCGTGCGCGGCGGTTATTACGAGGAAGGAATTTTTGCGACGGAATACGGCAGTGAAAAATGTCTGGTTGAAATCGGCTGCTGGGGTCCGGTCGTACAGTGCAACATCACTTCGCGCGGCGCGATCAACCATATGGGCGGCTGTATGAACACGGGCGGCGTTTGCATCGGCTGCACGATGCCCGGTTTTCCCGATAAATTCGCGCCGTTTTATAAAATGCCGCCCGGTTCAAATGTTTCGAGCAACGCCGTCAGAACTTATGGCGCAGTTATCAGGCGGTTGCGGCGAATGACGATGAAATTTCAAAATATGGAGCCGCGCTGGGAAGAAAACGGCAAAGTTCCGAGCGGCTGGGGCGCGTTTGAAAAACCGTCGCTGGTCAATCAGGCAATGCACTATCTTTATCAGAAATTGCAGTATCGCGGTTCGACTCGACCCGGCGATGTCGTCTCCAAAGAATCGCTGAAAGCGAAAGGCTTTCACACGCCGGAAGTTTAGAACAGTTATCAGTTATCAGTTATCAGTCAACATTAAAATTGAGTCTTTTGATAACTGATAACTGATAACTGATAACTGATAACTGATAACTGAAAAAATGTTAAATAATAGTTTGGTTTATGAGAAGGCTTTTCAATTTGCGATTCGGATTGTTAAGGCTTACAGATATTTGCAAGAAACACACAAAGAATTTGTGATGTCCAAACAATTATTGCGAAGCGGGACTTCAATCGGAGCAAATATTGCGGAAGCAAACGGAGCTATTTCAGATGCTGATTTTTCCAGCAAAATGAGCATTGCCTACAAAGAATCGCTTGAAACAAAGTATTGGCTTTCGCTTATGAAAGCCACGGATTATTTAACGGAAAAGACCTTTGAAAGTATGTTCACCGATGCCGACGAAATTTCAAAAATGCTCTTTTCTATAATAAAAAAATCTCGAATCGAAAAATCTGATAACTGATAACTGATAACTGATAACTGACAAAAAATTATGTGCTTCAAAAATTTACCGATTGAGTTCGACGAACAGGGCAAGGCTTTTTTGAAAGGCGGCATCCGCGACCCGTATTCGACTAAAAACCAAATTACTTCGGT
>JALYQJ010000066.1 GCA_030855875.1 Acidobacteriota bacterium | reverse complement strand
CCGCCGCCGCGAAAAAGCGGGGTGAAAACCCATTTTGAATGATTTTCGATGCCGTAATAGGCGATCACGGATTTGCTTTTGCTCCCGCTGACAACTCCGATAAACGGCTGATTTTCGGTCGTAAAAGTATCCGTATCGGTTTCCTCAGCCGGAGCCGTCGCATCTTCTTCGCTTTTTGTGTTCAGGTTTGTTATTAAAATGCCGACTTGTCTTACGACTGGTTCCGGCAGATTGTTTGAAGAGGGAAGCGAACCATCGTTATAATTCATCACGCGGCTGGCAAAATTTTTGACTTTATTAATCGGGACAAGCTGCCATTTTCCGTCTTCGCTTAACGGATCAACCGCCGCCGAAGGACGCAGGATCTGTCGTTTTTTTGTTCCCTGCGGAAGTCCTTCGAGCAAATCGTCAATCGAGTTGGGAATTTTTCCGCCGTTGTAAAAATTGACGTATTGCTGAATCGCCGCCGCGACTTCTTCGCCGCGTCGAATCGCTTCGAGTTCCTTTTCGCGCTGAACTTCCATTTGAATGCTCGGCGCAACCGCCAAAAGCGCGATGGCGAAAATCGTCATCGCCGCCATCACCGCCAGCAGAGACATTCCGCTTTCGGATTTGCGATGTTTGATTTGTTGCGATTTACAATTCATCTTCAATTTCTAAAAACTCAAAACTCAAAATGTTTATTATCTGTTGCCGTCACCGTCATCGTCATCGTCGCTATTTGTGGTCGGCTTCGGCTGCAGCGGCGGAATATAACGCGGGATATTGTTCGGAATGCCCGGAATTTCCTGCTGAATAGTGTTCGGATTATTCTGATTATTCTGATTATAAGGAGAATAAGTGTTCGGAACGCCCCTTCTCATATTTTCCGGTCCATCCGGTCTATCGGTTGTTGACGCGCTTTGTCCGGGCGCGGGACGATAAAGCGGCATTGGATGACGAAATCCCAGTTCTTTATCTACAAATACGACTTCGCTCGACGAAATGCTGAATAAACGAAAGCGTCCGGCGACGGTATCGTTAAGCCGCGCACCGAACGGTTCTTTTTTATCTTTTTCCAGAAAATACGCCGTGTCGTTATTAAAACCGCGACGCGCAATCATTCCGATATATTGTAATTCAGGGCGCGGCGGAGCCTGCACATTCAGTAAAATTTGATTCGAGTAAAGTTTTCCGTCCGGCGTTTGGACGATAATCTGGCGCGAACCTTCGCCGGCGATTAAATTTGCCGGAATGTCAGCCGTCAGCTTTTGCGGACTGACAAACGTCGTCGGGAGTTCGCTGCCGTTAAAATAAATACGCGAATCCGGCGTAAACCGTTCGCCGTAAACTTCCAGACGAAATCCTTTTGATCCGGCATAAACGCTCTGCGGCGTGACCGAAGCGGCGAAAAATTCCGGTGTCGGAGTCGGCGGCGGCGGCGGAATAGGAGTCTGCGGCTTAGGTGTCGGAAACGGTGTCGGCGAATAAGGCGTTGGCGGCGGCGGCTCGTAAAACGCGAAAATGTTTCTGCCCGCGTCGGGAGCGTTGAATCTGGTCACAGTGTAATTGATTTCAGAGTTTACATAAGCCAGTTCGAGTTCGTCCGGCGACGGCATTTGCGAATCATTTCTGTTTGAATTCGGTGAAAGGGAAGGCTTCGGAGTCGGCGAAGAAGTACTGACGGTAACGGACGTTTTGCGGCTGAAGATGCTGCCGCCGAACGCAATCCACAGCGATCCTAAAGACAACACGCCAAGCACCAGCGCGGCGATAATCTTGTTTCTTTCAGCGGGTGATTTTCCTTCAAAAAGTTTCATTTACTTCTTAATAAATTCAAGTTCGCGTTTTCTGCATTTCAACGCGATTTTTCGGTGAATAAAAACTAAATCTTTTTACGGATTAACCGTTTCGACCGGCAGCGGCACAAAATTCGGACGGCGGAAATATGCCGCCATTTCAAGCCGCAGACTGACGGTTTCGCCGTGCGTTTTTCCGCTCTGCGCCTTCGGTCGCGCCGGTGTTTGCGGCTGCGCGACGGCGATTTGTCCCGGCTGTCCCATCATCGGTGCGCCGAGCGTTCCATTTTGGTTTATCGGCGAAATTTCAACATTATTGATGCTCGCTGTTGTCGTTTGATTTTCCTTTTCGCCGTTGTCCGACGGTTCGAGTTCGACCGCGCTGACGACGACGAATTGATCGCTCGTTTCGATTTCCCGGATAAACCGGCGCAAGTTTTGATACGAACCTTCGACCGTCATTGTCACGTAAACGCCCGGAAAGATGCTTTGAAATTTGGCTCTGCCGCTTTCTTCTTCCGACGATTTGCTGCTGCCGCTGTCGGCGATTTCGAGCGGCGCGTAATCCGGTCCGCTCGCATTAGTCAAACCGTAAGCCGAAATCAAGCCGTTAATTCTTTGATAAAGCGCGGTTCTGCCGTTTGAAGCAATCGGCAGAAATCTGGTTTCAAAATCATTAACGCTCGTAATGAGCCGGGCGACTTTTTCTTCGGTCGAAGTTATCGTTCCGTAACGCGAAGTCGCCGTCGTCAATTCTCTCTCAAGCCGGTCGCGTTCGGCGCGATTTTGGTCAAGCTCTTTTTTTGCGGGCAGAACAAGAAAAATAAACAGCAAAATGACGGTCAAAATCGCCAGCATTCCAACGCCGACCGTCGCAATCTCCGTCGGTCCCCACATTCCCGCATAAACTTTATTCGGACGGTTTTTCGGCGCGATGTCAATCATCGGGTCTTTTTCGATGACGATAGTTTCTTTGTCGGTCAATAAAACGGTGCGGTTTTCCTCTTCGATAACGACGGTCGAATCCGGTGTTGCGCCGTAATCATTGACGAACATTTCGGTTTTTTCGGCTTCCGATTCTACCGGCTCATTATCTTGATTAAGTTTATTTTCGTTCATTTTTAATTGCCTCCCGTTTGGGCGACATCACTCGTCGGCGCGGTCGAATAACCGTAGCCCGGCGTATAAATCAGCCGCAGAGTGTATTCGGTGTAAGTAAACTGTTCGCTTTTCTGCA
>JALYQJ010000065.1 GCA_030855875.1 Acidobacteriota bacterium | reverse complement strand
GGAAATTCTCAGCCGTTTGATGGTTTTCAACCAGTTTGTCATAATCTTCTTCAGACAAATTCTTGATAAATTTATTTGGCACATTCATATTGTTATTATATTACAATATTTCTGCCTGCCTGCTTATCTGGTGTTTTGTAAAAAGAAAACGATTTGCCGGCGAAGATAATAAAAAACATTTTCGGGAAGCCGTTATAATCGGAGTTGCGGCGTTCACATCGCCGATTTGGATAATCATTCTTTTTGTAATGATTTTTGGATTTCTTCGTTAAATTTTATGACTAAAATTCACCCGACGGCAATTATCGAAGACAACGTAACAATCGGCGCAGGCACGAGCGTTTGGGACAATGTGCATATTCGGCACGGCGCGGAGATCGGCGAAGAATGTATCGTTGGCGAGAAAACTTATATCGCTTACGACGTAAAAATCGGCAGCCGCGTTAAAATCAACGCGATGGTTTACATCTGCGCCGCCGTGACCATCGAAGACGGCGTGATGATTTCCGCTTCGACGACTTTTACGAATGACCGTTTTCCTCGCGCGACTTTTCCCGATTTGAAAACTCTGCGACCGAGCGAGCCTGACGAACATACTCTGCCGACATTGGTGCGCGAAGGCGCGACCATCGGCGCGGGCTGCGTCATCGGCAACGACCTCGAAATCGGACGCTGGGCGATGGTTGGAATGGGTTCAATCGTTACAAAGAGCGTTCCCGATTTTCATTTAGTTTTGGGAAGTCCGGCGCGAAGCATCGGCGCGGTCTGCAAATGCGGACAGCTTTTTCATAAGTTTTCGGATGGTAAGGACGACGGCTTGTCCTCGCCCGATGAGCAAAGCGAAAAAGAATGTGTTTGCGGCTTACGATACGAAGTTGAAGATCGAAATGTGCAAGAATTGTAGGGGCGATCCCTTGTGGTCGCCCGACGTTCGCATATACGGCGATGACGGGCGAGGACAAGCCGTCGCCCTTACAAAGAACTTGAGTGGGCGACCACAAGGGATCGTCCCTAATATGAATAAATCCGATGAAAATTCCGACGAACTTTACACGCGCAAAAATTCTCTGCGCTTGCCGGGTTTCGATTATTAATCGCGCCGCGTTTATTTCGTGACGATCAATGTCGAAGGCAGGCGAACGCTTTTCTATAATAAGGAACTTGCCAAAGCCGTCGTTGATTGTTTGATTGAATTGCGCGAGAAAATGAATTTTAATTTGTATTGTTACTGCTTGATGCCCGAGCATTTCCATGCGCTCATTGGAATCGGCGAGTTTGAAAAAGAATTAGGAAAAATTTGCGGCGCGTTCAAAAGTTTAACAACGCGGATTTATTGGAAATACGGCAAAAATCAACTTTGGCAGCGCAGTTTTTACGACCATATCGTCCGCAATGAAACGGATTTTGAAGAATGTGTGAAATATATCAAAAACAATCCGGCAAAAAAGAATTTGGAGAATTGGGAATTTGTCGGACGGGTTGATTACCTGTAAGGGCGACGGCTTGTCCTCGCCCGCTCAAGTTGAATATATGTGAACGTCGGGCGACCACAAGGGATCGCCCTTACAATCGAATTAAATGTCCAAAAATATCGCCATCGTCGGTTCAGGATTTCTCGGTTTGACGCTCGCTTTGCGTCTTGCCGAATTGGGCGCGAAAGTTACCGTTTACGAATCCGCGCCGGAGATCGGCGGACTGGCGGGCGCGTGGCAGATCGGCGATGTCGTTTGGGATAAACATTATCACGTTACGCTTTTATCGGATTCGTTTACGCGCAAGATTGTTGAAGAAATCGGTCTGGCGGACGAGTTTGAATGGGTTGAAACGAAAACCGGATTTTACACTGACGGCAAGCTCGTTTCGATGTCGAACACGCTCGAATTTTTGCAGTTTCCGCCGCTCGATTTAATGTCTAAATTTCGTTTGGGCGCGACGATTTTTTATGCGTCGAGAGTTAAAGATTGGAAGGCGTTGGAAAAAATTTCGGTCGAAGATTGGCTGACGAAACTTTCGGGCAGGAAAACATTTGAAAAAATGTGGAAACCGCTGCTCAAAGCGAAACTTGGGCTTGCGTATAAAGAAACATCCGCCGCGTTTATCTGGGCGACGATTCAGCGAATGTATGCGGCGCGAAATTCCGGGTTAAAAAAAGAAATGTTCGGCTATGTGCGCGGCGGTTACGCGAAAGTTTTGGAAAAAT
>JALYQJ010000055.1 GCA_030855875.1 Acidobacteriota bacterium | reverse complement strand
GAATCGGAGTTTGGTCGGCGGCGTGATTTTCGGTGAAAATTACCAGCACGAACTTCAAACCGTCCGTCGTTTCGACGTATGCCGCGTCGTGACGCGACCGGCTCGTCCAGCCGGCTTTCGACCACAGACGCGCGTCCGTCATTTTTTTATCAATCAGAGTTTTTCCGGTAAAACCGTTTGCCTGATTGTCCGGGTCTTTCGATTCGACAAACGGATTTCTTTTCATCAAATCCATCATCGTTTTCGTTCGTTCCGGCGAAGCGATTTTGCCGAGAACGATTTCCGCCAAAAGCCGCGCTGTCGCATTAGTCGTCAGCATATTGCGGTTTTCGCCTTTGTAATTGCGAAACTGCTGTTCGCGTCCGTAAGCGTCTTCGCAATGCGTTTTTTGATTGACATTAATTCTGTCATAACCGAGCGACGAGTAAAAACGGTTGACGGTATTTCGTCTATATGACCATTTCTCAAACTCTTTGGCGGACATTTCGCCGCCGCTCGAAGTTCCCGTAATCACGTCCAGAATATACTGCGTCGCCTCGTTCGACGAATCAACGATCATATCTTGCAAACCGCGTTCGAGTTCGGTCGAAGATTTGATTTTGCCGTCTTCCAATTGTCGTTCGAGTGCCGCCATATAAAACATTTTAACGACGCTCGCCGGATAAAGCTGCACTTCGCCGCGAAAATCCGCCTGCCGCAAATTATTCGCGTCTCGCAAATCAATCAGCGTTGCGGAAATATCGTCAGCCTTGAACCCGCGCGGCGGATAAGAATTGAGCATTTCGCCGACGGCGCGGCTCAAAAGCGTCTGCAGTTCGGGCGAATTTTCGAGTTTCGCCGTTTGATAATTTTTCGGCGCGGAAATTTCGGCGTTTTTCAGCTTTTTTTGCGCGTTGGCATTGATAAAAAACAGACCAATGACGACGAAACAGCAAATTGCGGCGTTATATATTTTCATACGGATTTTCCCGGACGTGTTTACAGAAAAGCGTTTTCAAAGTATAAACGAAAAGCGGTTGTAAATTCCAGATTTCAAATTCCAAATTTCAAATAGAAGCTGGAATTTTCATACTAGAATCTGGAATTTGAAATTCGGAATCAAAAAATGACAAATGAAAAACTCGTTCGCGGCATCAGCCGCTGGGATTTGACGGCGATTGCGATAAACACGATCATCGGCGCGGGAATCTTCGGACTTCCGGCAAAGGTTTTCGCGCAAATCGGCAGTTACAGCCTCTTCGCGTTCGTCGCCTGCGCCGTTATCGTCGGCTTTATCGTTTTGTGTTTCGCCGAAGTCGCCAGCCGTTTTTCGGAAACCGGCGGAATGTATCTCTACGCCAGAGAAGCGTTCGGCGCGGTCGTCGGCTTTGAAGTCGGCTGGCTTTACTGGATCGTCCGCGTCACGACATTCGCCGCCAACTGTAATCTGCTTCTGGCTTATCTCGGATTTTTCGTGCCGACGGCGAACGAAGGCGTTTTGCGAATCGTTTTGATAAGTTTCGTCGTCGCGCTTTTATCAATCGTTAATTTTATCGGTGTGCGCGAATCGGCGATTATGACGAATCTTTTCACCGTCGGAAAAATCGTTCCGCTCGTCATTTTCGCGGCAGTCGGTTTGTTTTTCATTCAGCCCGCGAATTTCGCCTTTAACGCCGCGCCCGATTACAATTCGTTTTCGAGCGCGATTTTGCTGCTGATTTACGCTTTCGTCGGTTTTGAAGCGGCGGTGATTCCGGCGGGCGAAACAAAAGACCCGCAGCGAAACGTGCCGTTCGCGCTTCTGACCGCGCTCGCGTTTTGCGCCGTTTTATTCATCGTCATTCAAATCGTCGCCATCGGAACTTTGCCCGAACTCGCCCAATCCGAACGCCCGCTCGCCGATGCCGCCGGAAGATTTTTAGGCAGCTTCGGCGCGGCTTTCATCGTCGTCGGCGCACTCGTTTCAATTTTAGGAAACTTAAACGGAGGTTTTCTCGCCGCATCACGCATCCCGTTTGCGATGGCTGAACAGGGCGAAATACCGCGCATTATCGGCAAAACGCACGAAAAATTCAAAACGCCTTACGTTTCATTATTAATCACATCAGCGATGATGTTTATCTTAACCGTTCAATCTTCATTCATTACCGCGCTCACGATTGCGACGATCACGCGCCTCATCGTTTACGCGACGACCTGCGCTTCTCTGCCGGTTTTTCGTTATGAAAAGAATGCGCCGGAAGCGAAATTCATCGCCCCGTTCGGCATCGCCGCCGCCGTTTTATCGCTGCTTTTAACCGTCTGGCTTTTGACGAATGTAGATTATAAAAAAGAAGGTCTGGCAATTTTAATAGCCGTAATCGCCGGTTTGATTTTATATTTCGCTTATCACTTTTTTAATAGAAAAAACCGTTGATGTTTTTATGGCAAAAGTTCGCTAATAAGTGATGAAAGCGAATTTTCTAATTATATAGCTTTACCAAATCGCAGGCATGCCGACTTTTATCTAAAAGTTTTATGAGTTCCTCGAATATTTATCCTTCATTAAAAAAATTGGTTTTAATAACTACCGGCTATTCCTGCCTGCTGACAATTCTTTCAATTATCTCAGCGATTGTAGTCAATTTGGGTATTTCTTTACTTCGATTACTTTTCCAAAAAACAAACCTTTTAGTTCTTCAGCCATCAGACGATGCCTATTATTTTTTTGTTTTGTTTTTTCAGCAGGGAATGTTGATTCTAACAACTTGGCTATGTCTACGCTTCAGCCTTCAAAATAAGCAAATATTAGAAGAACCGTTTTTAACAAAATCTAGGATTATTTTATACGGATTTATAGGCGCGGCATTCTTATTTGGGCTTTCAAACTTATTAAGCTATCTGACGCGAGTTTTTTATGGAGAACTAAATGATCCTGTAATACAAAGTTTTCGATCTTTCTCTTTGACATATAAAATTCTCTTTGCAGTTTTAGGTTCATTTGTTGCTCCCATTTGTGAAGAACTTTTGTTTCGTCGAGCTTTGTTCGGAGTATTTCGTCAATATAATTATATTAAGAGCGGAATTGTTTTTTCGTCTATTCTATTCACTCTTTTACATTTTAATACTTTTTCCCGAATGGGCATTTTCTATTGCATATCATTTTTTGTCGCGGGTATTGTGTTGGCTATTGTTTACAATAAAACCAATTCAATATTGACTTCAATTGTTACTCACGTTTTAGTCAATACAATTAGCTTTCTTTTGTATTTTTGTTGGTTTACTTAAAAACGCCTTCGCCTAAAAAATTTTCGCGCAAATATTTAATTGTATCGTTCAAAGTTTCCTGCGGATCGCGCGTCGTGAAATTCAGTTCTGCTTCGGCTTTTGACGAATCGAAATACCAGAAATATTCGCCCATCTCGACCTCCGACGCTTCAAACGGCGTTGTTTTATTAAAATTTTTGTAAATCGAATCAATAAAATTCGCACCGAAAACCGCCACGCTTTTCGGAACTTTGAGCATCGGCGCAGAAACGCCGGTTAATCTTTCGAGCCGTTTGAAAAACTCCGCAAACGTCAAATTGACTGCGCCGAGCAAATATCTTTCGCC
>JALYQJ010000038.1 GCA_030855875.1 Acidobacteriota bacterium | reverse complement strand
GCGGGCGCGTTTCCGTCCGACCGATACGCCGTTGAATCGCAGATTAAATTTCATCAACAAATTTCAGATTCCGAATTTCAGATTACAGATTCAAAAGAAAATCCGAAATCCGAAATCCGAAATCCGAAATTGGAATGGCTTCTCGAATTAACACCGCGCGAAAACGAGAGTTGCTTGAGAACTGAAGATATTGAAAAAACAATCGTCGAAAACGGCGATGAAATCGCTTTGATTTTGCTCGGCGGCGTGAATTATTACACGGGGCAAAAGTTTGATTTTCAGAGAATCACCGAAATCGGTCATCAAGTCGGCGCGATTGTCGGTTTTGACTTGGCACACGCGGCGGGAAATGTTGATTTGAACCTTCACGATTGGAATGTTGATTTTGCGGCTTGGTGTTCGTATAAATATTTAAATTCGGGTCCGGGCGGAATCGCCGGAGTTTTCGTTCACGAACGCCACGCGGAAAATCCTGATCTGCCGCGTTTCGCCGGTTGGTGGGGACACGATAAGAAAACGCGCTTTTTGATGCGCGATGAATTTGTGCCGATTAAAGGTGCGGAAGGCTGGCAATTATCTAATCCGCCGATTTTTCAACTCGCTTCTTTAAAAGCGTCTTTGGATATTTTTGAAGAAGCCGGAATGAAAAATCTGCGCGAAAAATCAATCAAATTAACAAATTATTTAGAATTTTTATTGGGACAAATCAATGACGAACGCATTTCTGTCATCACGCCTTCCGATGAAAAGATGCGCGGCTGTCAACTTTCGATTCGCGTTAAAAATGCGGACAAAAATCTCTTCAAAGCCATTTCCGAAAAAGGCGTAATCGCCGATTGGCGCGAGCCGGACGTGATTCGCGTCGCGCCCGTTCCGCTTTATAATTCGTTTGCGGATGTGTTTCGTTTCGCTGAGATTTTGAAAAATTGTTTGAAGTAGTTATCGAGATTTGGTCAGGCGGGTTTCCCCGTCAAATTGGCAATCGCTTCGGCTAAGTTCCAACCCGAGTGCGATTTCGTTGAGCGCGTCGTAGATTTTCCCGTTAATACTGATTTGATCGGTGGGCATCCGGTTGGAGAAATCGCCCTTTTTAACTGCCGTTTAGATATTCAATAATAATTTTGGATCAAGATAATCGGATTTGTCGTGTCCGTTTGCTTTGATTCTCAGGTTTGCCGTCTGCCCGTTTGTTATGGTTTTTTTAACGGCAGAGTTGCCCGCTGTCACAGAAGTCAAATTTATTCTCCCGTTTTCGAATAAATTGGAAAACGATGGTTTTTTTTAGCTGAAAGAAATTGGTAATATCGGCAACCAGTCGCCAACTAATCACCGAAATTTCAGATAAGTATAAAACTAAATCAAATTCATTTTTAAGGCATATTTAATGCCGTGCAAGAGGAATACAAAAGCGTTCAGCATCAAATTCCCGACCGGCTTTGCAATTTTTACTCGAACATTGAAAACAAATTTCAGAACAAGTATCGTAATTCTGACGGATGAATAAATTCAATTGAGTGTCGGAAACACGAATGCGTTTTCAATTATGGCTAAACAAAAAGTAATTATCATCGGCGCGGGTTTGTCGGGATCGCTTTTAGCAATTTATCTCGCTAAACGCGGCATTGCGGCGGACGTTTACGAATCGCGCGGCGATATGCGGCGAGCGGAAATGTCGGCGGGACGTTCGATCAATCTCGCGCTGTCGAATCGCGGAATTGCCGCGTTAAAAGAAGTCGGATTGGACGAATATATGCTCGCCGAAGCCGTGCCGATGCGCGGAAGAATGATTCACGCGACGGACGGCAGCACAAAATTTCTGCCGTATTCGGGCAGACAAGGCGAATATATCAATTCGGTTTCGCGGTCGGGTTTGAACGTTGCTTTGATGAACGAAGCCGAAAAATATGACGATGTGAGATTTTTTTTCAACGAAAAATGCATCGCATTTGATTGCGCGACGGGCGAAGCGAAATTTGAATCGGGAAAGGCGGCGAAAGGCAACAGCGTAATTGCGACTGACGGTGCAGGCTCAAAAGTGCGTGATGCGATGCTGCACGGCGGCGTTTCGCGTTTTAATTTTTCGCAAAGCTGGCTCGAACACGGCTACAAAGAACTGCACATTCCGCCCGATGAAAACGGCGCGTTTCAGATGGAGAAAAATGCTCTGCACATCTGGGCGCGCGGAAAGTTTATGATGATTGCGCTGCCGAATTTCGACGGCAGTTTTACCTGCACATTGTTTTTAGCGCACACGAGCGAGAACAGTTTCGCTCAATTAACAGACGAAAAATCTTTGTTTGCATTTTTCCAAACAAATTTTGCCGACGCGATTCCGCTAATGCCGACTTTGACCGAAGATTTTTTCGCCAATCCCGTCGGCAATCTCGGCACGATAAAATGTTACCCGTGGAATGTCGGCGGAAAATCGCTTCTGTTGGGCGACTCGGCACACGCGATTGTGCCGTTTTACGGGCAGGGAATGAACGCTTCGTTTGAAGACTGCCGCGTTTTGAACAACTTAATCGAGCAGCACGGCGCGAATTGGGAAAAGGTTTTCGACGAATTTACTTTGCAAAGAAAACCAAACGCCGACGCAATCGCGCAGATGGCGGAAGAAAATTTCTACGAAATGCGCGATTCGGTCGCCGACCCGACTTTTCAAAAAAAACGCGAACTCGAAACGAAATTAGAGCAAACTTTCCCCGATTATTTCTCCAAATATTCAATGGTCACATTCCGCGAAGATTTGCCTTACACAGTCGCCAAAGAAAAAGGAAACGCGCAGGACAAATTGTTGATGAAAATCTGCGCTAACGTCGAAAACGTCGGCGAGATTGACTTATTCGATGTAATTGAAAAAGTGAAAACCTTAACTTAACATTAATTTATGGATATAAATCTATTCGGTAAAAAAGCGTTCGTCTGCGGCAGTACACAAGGCATCGGTAAAGCCGCTGCAATTGAATTGGCAAATTCGGGCGCGTCAATCGTTTTGCTGGCGCGAAATGAAGACTCGTTGAAACAAGTGAAAGATGAATTGAATCAATTGCAAAATCAGCAGCACGATTATATCGTCGCCGATTTTTCCGCGCCGGATGAATTGAAAAATAAGGTCGCGGAATACCTCGAAAAAGATGCGTCGCCCGTGCATATTTTAATCAACAACACGGGCGGACCGCCGGGCGGAAAGGCGATTGACGCGGATTTAGAAGAATTTATCGCGGCATTTCAGACGCATTTGATTTGCAGTCAAATTCTCGCGCAATCGCTCATCGGCGGAATGAAAACGGAAAAATACGGGCGGATTATCAACGTCATTTCGACTTCGGTCAAACAGCCGATTCCCGGTTTGGGCGTGTCGAATACGATTCGCGGCGCGGTGGCGAGTTGGGCAAAAACTCTCGCCAATGAATTAGGCGAATTCGGAATTACGGTCAATAACGTATTACCCGGATTTACGAAAACGGCGCGGCTCGCGTCAATCATCGAAAATAAAGCTAATAAAAGCGGCGATTCAATCGAAAAAGTCGAAGCGGAAATGCAAACGGAAACTCCGGCGAAACGATTTGCCGAAGCGTCGGAAGTGGCAAATGCGATTGCGTTTTTGGCGAGTCCGGCGGCTTCTTATATCAACGGCATCAATCTGCCGGTTGACGGCGGGCGAACGGGTTGTTTGTAAAATGATCGTCTCTTTTCAAATAAATAATCAAAATTACAAAATTGATTCGGGAAATCCGCTCGATATTTCGATTCCGCTTAATTTCGGCGGCGCACAGCCGAACGCTTACGACGTGGAACCAGCGATGGCGACGGTTTGCGAATCAGGCGATTTGATCGGCGATGTGCGGCGCGGCGGAAGCTGTAATTTCGAGCAGGTGAAATTTATCCCGCACTGCAACGGAACTCATACCGAATCGGTCGGACATATTACGCGCGAAAGAATTTCCGTCCGCGATTGTTTGCACGACGCTTTTATTCCGGCGACGCTCGTTTCCGTCGAGCCGGAAAATGCCAATCAAACAAAGGAAAATTATGCAGTTCGGCTTGATAAAAACGATTGTTTGATAACAAGAAAGTCGCTGGAAAATGCTCTGGAAAATGCAGATGAAAATTTTCTGCGCGGATTGATTGTCCGCACTGCGCCGAACGACGCGGGCAAACTGACGCGGATTTATCTCAAAAATATTCCGCCGTTTTTTTCGACCGAAGCGATGAAATTTATCGCGGCAAAAGAAATCGAACATCTGCTCGTTGATATGCCTTCGATTGATAGAATTTTCGATGAAGGAAAACTTGCAAATCACCGCGCTTTTTGGAACGTAGAAAGCGGAAGTTACGAATTGAACGCGGCGAGTTACCCGCGCCGAACGATTACGGAAATGATTTTCGCGCCCGACGAAATCGCCGACGGCGCATATCTTTTAAACCTGCAAATCGCGCCGTTCGCCGCCGATGCCGCGCCGAGCCGTCCGATTCTTTTTAGGAAAATTTACAGGGATTAAGAGGATAGTAAAGGATAAGAAAAACTATTTTGCTTTTCTTATCTCCTTCCATCCCTTTAATCCCTGTAAATTATTCTTGATTTATTTTATTGCTTGTTCGAGTGCAGTTTTCAAGTCGGGAAAATCAAACATAAAACCGGCTTCTTCCAGTTTTTTCGGCACGACGCGCGTCGAGGCGAGAAGCAGCGCGTCGCCCATTTCGCCGAACGCGAGATTGACGGCGAACGCCGGAAGCGGCAGAAACGTCGGGCGGTGAACGACCGCGCCGAGCGTGTCGGTAAATTCTTCGTTCGTTGCCGGATTCGGCGCGACCGTGTTGACCGCGCCGCTCAGATTTTCATTTTCGAGCGCGAAGTTGAAAATTCGCACGATGTCTTCGAGCGCGATCCAGCTCATCCATTGTTTGCCCGAACCGATTGTGCCGCCCAAACCGAATTTAAATGGCGTAAGCATCTGCGCGAGTGCGCCGCCGTCTTTGGCTAAAACGATTCCAATGCGAAGGCGGACGACGCGAACGCCGAAATCTTCGGCTTTGACGGCTTCGGCTTCCCAATTTTTTCCGATTTCCGCCAGGAAAGTGTCGCCCGCCGCGCTGTCTTCGGTCATAAGTTCGTCGGCGCGGTCGCCGTAAATGCCGATTGCCGAAGCGTTTAATAAAACTTTCGGTTTGGCGACGAGTTTGCCGATTGTTTCGACAATGTTTCTCGTGCCGTCAACGCGGCTGTCCATCAAACGCCGTTTTTTCTCGTCCGTCCAGCGTCCGGCGATGTTTTCACCGGCGAGATGAACGATTGCGTCGAGCGATTCGAGGCGCGGCAAATCTTCATCTGCAAAACCTTTTTTCGTGTCCCATTGAATCTCGTTCGGCTTTTCCGGCTTGCTTCTCGTGGCAAGCAGCATTTCATAACCTTTTCCGGCGAAGGATTTTTGCAAAGCCTTTCCGATCATTCCACTCGCGCCCGTAATTAAAATTTTCATATATTTCTCGTTTTACGCTAATTCCCGCGCAAATCTTTATAGACAAATTCAGTCATCAATCTCAATTCCCTGTCGGATAATTGTTTTCCAAAGGGCAGCATTCCGTTTCCGCCCGCCGATATTTGTCGGTAAATTTCGTCCGGCGAATTGAATTTATGCTCAACGCCGCCGCGCAAACTCGGAACAATTTTGCCGTCGTCGAGCGTTTTGCCGTCGGCTTCCGCGCCGTGACAAATCGCGCAATTCTGGCGAAAAAGCGATGCTGAATATGTTTTGCTGTCGGCGATAACGATTCCCTTTTGATCTGAACCGGCGCAAGCCAGCAAACCGAGGAAAACGAAAAAAACGACGACGAACAATTTTAACTTACGCATTAATAAAGAAATTCAATTCTCTGCAATCTACTTTACTTCAAGTGTAATATTTTGCCGTGAAAATTTCTTTCGTGCGGCGAATCGGTTTTGCTTTTTTGAAATAGTAATTTTTCTTAATATGCGGCGTTCTGATCTTATAATAGTGGAAAATGATTCTTTTACGCTTAAAAAGCGTGATTTATAATTGTTACATAAGTCAAAAAGATACGGAGTTTTGAGATTTTAATTGTGACATAGTTTATGACACATTTTTGCAAAATCAGGCTTTGTTTTATTTAGCTCTTGTTAATTATTAATTGCGGCGAGAAAGAGTGTCAAAAACGGGCGTTTTTAAACGAGCTTAATTTGGTTTTTAAGAAAACTCTAATCGGGTTTCGGTAACTTTTATCGAGCGGTGTAAAAATAACAGGACATTTATCAGAGTGCAGCCTTTTCTTTAATTTGGATTTAAAGTCACAAGTTTTTGTTATATCCGAAACATAATATTTATTGCCGGCAAAAAAAAAACACCTGCTTGGTTTTGAATCCAAACAGGTGTCTTTCGCTGTGATTGTAAACTAACTAACTAACTAACTAACTAACTATTTAACTAACTAAGTAACTACCGAAATAGTTACTAACCTAACTATCTAACTAAGTAACTAACTATCTAACTAACTGGCAACCACAACTGTAAGAAAGATACCAAAATCAACTATTGAGTGCAAGACGAACCTCAACTAAATTGTCACCAATTTAAAAAAAACACATATGCAAAAAAGTTCGCTTCTGTTACAACAATAAGTTAACAACGATCAAAAGTTTAAGACAAAACTTGCTTAATTATTTTCTTCACGCAGAGAGCGTTTCAAAATTTTGCCGGTTCCGCCGATTGGAAGTTCGTCGCGAAATTCGACTTGGCGCGGATATTTGTTTGCGGCAAACTGCTGTTTGCACCAGACGATAAATTCTTCCTCCGACAAATTCGCGTCCTTTTTTCGTACGACAAACGCTTTAACTTCTTCGCCCAAACGCGCGTCGGCAACGCCGATGACGGCGCAGAGCGAAACCGCCGGATGCGTCATCATTACTTCTTCGAGTTCGCGCGGATAAATATTGTAACCGCCGCGCAGAATCATATCTTTCGTGCGGTCAACAATCGCCAGATAGCCGTCTTCGTCAATAATGCCGATGTCGCCCGAATGAAACCAGCCGTTTTTAAATGCTTCGGCAGTCGCTTCCGGGCGTTTGTAATAACCTTTCATCACGTTCGAGCCGCGAATGACGACTTCGCCGCGTTCGCCGCGTTTAACTTCGCAATCGTTTTCGTCAACGCATTTTATGTCAACGCCGAAAATCGGCTGTCCGACAGTTCCCGGTTTCGACGGTTTTTCAAAGTGGTTGAAACACGCGAGCGGCGATGTTTCCGACAAACCGTAGCCTTCAAAAATACGCAAGCCGAAAACCCGTTCAAAGTTTTTCATCACTTCGAGCGGCATCGGCGCACCGCCCGACGTGCAGACTTTCATATTTTCGGTGATCGCGGAAATGTCGTAACCGTTTTCCTCGACGTATTTCAACAAAGCCCAATACATCGTCGGAACGCCGACCCAAAAATTCACCTTCTCGCGTTCCATCGCCGCGAGAGTCATCTGCGGATCGAAGCGCGGCAGCAAAACGACGCGGTTTCCGCCGTAAAGCTGCGTGTTCATCTGCACGGTTTGCCCGGTCGTGTGAAAAAGCGGCAACGTAATTAAAGCGGTTTTCTGCCCGCCGTCTGTAAAATCCAAAACCGGCAGATGACTGCCGTAAGTCGTCGTCACGTTGGTCATCAAATTCAGATGCGTCAGCTCCGCGCCCTTCGGTTTTCCGGTCGTGCCGCTCGTGTAGAGAATCGCGCACGTATCGTGCGGCGCGGTCGCGCACGTTTCAAATTCTTCCGCTTTATCCGCCGTAATCTGCGTTAAAGTCCGGCAGTTTTCAAACGGCGTCGCGGCAAGCGGATCAATCGTCATCACGACGAGATGTTCACACGTTTCGACCTGATCGAATCCGGCTTTGACCGTTTGCGCGAGCGCGAGTTCCGCTGTTCCTTCAAAAACAAAAACGGCTTTCGCATCGGAATCGGCGAGATGGTAAGCGATTTCGCGCTCCTTAAAAAGCACGTTCAAAGGCACGACCGCCGCGCCCGCTTTTAAGATTCCGTAATAAACAATCGGAAAAAACGGCAGATTCGGACACGACAGCGCGACTTTATCGCCGCGCCCGATTTGCATTTCGGCGAGCGCGTTCGCCACGCGGTTTGAAAGAGCGTTTAACTGCCCGTAAGTAAACCGCATTTCGTTCCAGACAATCGCTTCCTTATCCGGCGCAAGCCGCGCGTGATGTTCGATTACCGAAGCCAGATTTAAAGTCGTCGCACCGTATTCCATAATTTTTGAAACAGATTAGCACAGCTTTTTCCAAACGATAAATTTTAAGACGTTTTGTTGTAATTTTATCGAAACTTTAGCAAAGTAAAAAGAATTTTTGCCCGCGAAAAACGCGAAAATCACGAAAAAAAGATTTTGTGGTTTGTTTTGGTTTAGCGTCTTTCGCGTTTTTCGCGGTCAAATTCCGAGTATAAATCAACGATCAATCAGAAATTTATTTTTTCGCTCGGAAAGATTTCCGAATCGAGTTTCTGCACTGAATGGACACGGAATTTCTCGTCTTTTCCCGGAAAATCGCTGCGGAAATGTCCGCCGCGCGATTCTTCGCGCCACAGAGCGGCAGCGGCGATTAATTTCGCCAGCGTGACGAAATTGCGCGACGACGCGCTCAGTTTCGACTGCTCGATCTGCCCGAATTCACGCAGAGCGCGTTTCAATGAATCAGCATCGCGCAAAATCCCGACGCGCTCCCACATCACCCGCTTGACACGCTTTCTCACAGCCGTTGAAATGCCTTCAAATTTTGGATTTTGGATTTTGGATTTTGGATTCTCTAATTCGTAATTCGTAATTCGTAATTCGTAATTGTCGGCGAACGCCGCCGCGCCCGATCTTGCGCCGAAAACCAAGCCTTCGAGCAGCGAATTCGAGGCTAAACGGTTTGCCCCGTGAACGCCGGTGCAGGTCACTTCGCCCGCCGCGTAAAGCCCGGCGACGGTCGAACGCCCGTGCAAATCGGTGCGGATTCCGCCCATACAATAATGCGACGCGGGCGACACGGGCAGCAAATCTTTGGCGATATTCAAATTATAAAATTTGCACGTTTCGTAAATTTTCGGAAATCGCTCTTTTAGAAAATCTTCGTCCAAAGCCGTCATATCGAGATAAACTTCGCGCGTTCCGGTGCGGCGCATTTCGGCGACAATGGAACGCGAAACGATGTCGCGCGGCGCGAGTTCAAGCCGTTCGTCATAATTCCCCATAAATCTTTCGCCGAGTTTATTGCGTAGAATTCCGCCTTCGCCGCGCATCGCTTCGGACAATAAAAAGCGCGGCGCGTTTTCGAGGCTCAAAGCCGTCGGATGAAACTGGACGAATTCCATATCAGCCATTTCCGCGCCCGCAAAATAAGCCATTGCCATTCCGTCGCCGGTCGCAACCGGCGGATTCGTCGTGTGCAAGTAGAGTTGTCCCGCGCCGCCGGTGCATAAAATTACGGCGCGGGCGAAAATCTCACGCGGCGCACGCAAAATCGGGTCTAAAAATCTTACGCCGACGCATCTTCCTTCGGAAACGATCAAACTTTCCGTATTCGCAAACGGCATCAAACCGATTTTTTTTTCTTGTCGCGCACGGGCGATTAGTGCGCGAACGATTTCCTTGCCGGTCGAATCGCCGTGCGCGTGCAGAATTCGCCGCCGCGAATGCGCCGCTTCCTGCGTGAACGCGAGTTTTCCGCCTTCGCGGTCGAATTCGATTCCCCATTCGATCAATTGTTTAATATATTTCGTGCCGTCGCTGACGAGCGTTTCGACCGCTTCGACATCGCACAAACCCGCGCCCGCGATTAAAGTATCTTCTTCGTGCAGCTCGGCGTTATCATCGTCCGAAAGCACGACCGCCACGCCGCCCTGCGCGTATTCGGTGTTCGATTCGCTAGCTTTATCTTTGGTCAAAACGGTAACCCGCGCACCCGATTCGGCGAGTTCAATCGAAGCGCGAAGTCCGGCAACACCGCTGCCGATAACGATAAAATCAGTTTCAAGTGACATTAATTCCAATTCTGAACTTTAGCGAAGCAAATTTCAAATCCGCTTGACATACGAAAACTTTAGTAGTAATTTTTACGTAGATTATTTGAGGACTCGACGAAAAACATTTCGTGCGAAGATTATGAAAAATACCGAAAATAAACAATCGAAACCGACCGCTGCCGAACTGGAAATTCTGGGTATTTTGTGGGAACGCGAAGCGGCGACCGTCCGCGAAGTTCACGAAATCATCAACTCACGGAAGCCGACGGCATACACGACCGTTTTGAAAACGCTGCAAATTATGGATGAAAAAGGTTCGGTCGAGCGCGACAAAGCCGCCAAAGCGCACGTTTACCGCGCCAAAAATTCGCCGGAACACACACAGAAAAATCTCGTCGCAGACCTTTTGGAAAAAGCATTTCGCGGCTCGGCTTTAAAGCTCGTGCAGCACGTTTTGGAGGCGAAACCGGCGACGGCGGAAGAATTAAAGGAAATTCGCAAACTAATCAGCGAAGCGGAGCGGAAAAACAAATGAATTTTGAAACTTTGATGAACTCGAAACTCGTCGAAAATACAGGCTGGACGCTCGCGCATTCCGTCTGGCAGATCGCTCTCGTCGCGCTCGTTTTATTTTTCGTTTTGCGCGTTCTGCGCGAATCTTCGGCAAACGCGCGTTATCTCGCGGCGGTTTTCGCGCTCGTTTTGGCGACGCTTTTGCCGGTCGTTACCTTTGTTCAAATCAGCGAAAAGTCTTCCAACGAAAAACTTTCGATTGAAAGTTTCAAAGCGATTTCCGGCGGACGAATCAACCGTGCTTATCCGTCAGCCGAAACTTACCCGGATTTTCCGAACGCGGAAACAGCGGCGGTAAATGTTGAAGACAAAAGTTTTTTCGCGCAATTGGAAAATCTGTGAAACGACTTCAGCAAAAATTTCGCCGCCGTTTTGCCAATGATCGTCGGCGCGTGGTTTTTCGGGATAATGTTTTTCGCGGCGCGTTTGAGCGGCGGATTCTGGCAGCTTCACGTTTACAAAACGCGCGGAATCTCTGAACCGAACGACGAATGGCTGGCAAGATTCGTCGCCGTTTGCGAAAAACTGAAAATAAAAAAACCAGTCGGATTTTTGCAGTCGAATTTGATCGAAACGCCGATTGTCGTCGGCTTTCTGAAGCCGGTAATTTTGATTCCGGCAAGCGTTTTTTTGCAAATCAGTCCGGCGGAACTCGAAACGATTATCGCGCACGAACTCATTCATATTCGGCGCGGCGATGCGCTCGTCAATTTCGCGCAGTCAATCGTTGAAGTTTTGTTTTTTTATCACCCGTGCGTGTGGTGGATGTCGTCGGTCATTCGCCGCGAACGCGAGTTTGCGGCGGACGAATCGGTCGTCAGGCTGCTGGAAAATTCGCACGTCGTTTACGCCAGCGCGCTGGCAAGTCTAGAGGAGCATCGCCAAACGGCGAAACAGACAACCCCGCCTTTTGCGACGGCGGCGAACGGAGGAAACTTAATGCAGAGAATCACAAAAATTTTACGAAAAAATACCGGAATAAAACAAAGCAGT
>JALYQJ010000023.1 GCA_030855875.1 Acidobacteriota bacterium | reverse complement strand
AGATTGCGAAAACCCATAAATTTCGGGTCGTAATAAGTGTTAAATGAAAACGTATATTTCGTGTCGAGCCAACCGTAATTTCCGCCGCCGCGTTCGTCTGATTTTCTAATGTTAATCATTTTAATTTTCCCTCTCGTTCTTTGATTTTGCTGCCGGATTTCCCCCGACTTGATAAATCAATTTTACAAGAGAATTTCGATGCTGTAATCATCAATCGCGGCGAGATTTTTCTCATCAATTCGGGTGAATTTTAAAAGGTTAAAATTCACCTTTTAACCTTTTTCCTTTCTGATAATCATCAAACCGTCGCGTATCGGCAAAAGCAGGTTCGTGACCCGTTTGTCGTTTAAAACCATTCGACTGAATTCGTGTAAAGCCCGCGTCTCTGCATCAACTTCCGCGCCGTTTTCCGCTTCTAAAACCTTGCCGCTCCACAATACGTTATCGGCAATGATATAACCGCCGACGCGCAGTTTATCAAAAACCAAATCGTAATAATTCGAGTAATTTTCCTTGTCGGCATCAATAAAAACAAGGTCGAAAGTTTCGTTCAAAGCGGGAATTATTTTTGTTGCGTTGCCGAGCCGAAATTCGATCCGGTCGCCGTATTCGCTTTTTGCGGCGAACGATTTCGCCGCCGTCTGTGTTTCGGCGTTTACGTCCAAAGTGATAATTTTTCCGCCAACCGCCAAACCTTCGGCAAAACAAAGCGCGGAATAACCGAGATACGTGCCGATTTCCAGGACGACTTTCGGCTGAATCATTTTTGCCAAAAGGCTCAAAACGCGCCCTTGATAAAAACCCGAAAGCATAGTCGAATCGGCTCGTTTTTCATAACATTCGCGGGCGATTTCCCGCAAAACTTCGCATTCCGGGGCGGTATAATTTTCGGCGTATTTAATTAAATTTTCGTTCATATTTTTCTCATTATTTTAACGCAAAGGCGCAAAGACGCAACGGACGCAAAGAAAGACCTTTTAAGATTTACTTTCCGTCTTTGCACCTTTGCATTGAATTTGCCTAAATATCAATTCTCACGAGTCCGCGTTTTATCGCCAGCGTCGCGGCAGAAGTTCGGTCGGACACGCCGAGTTTTTCAAAGACATTTTTGACGTGCGTTTTAACCGTGTTTTCCGAAATATTCAACTCGAAAGAGATTTCTTTATTCGAGTTTCCGCCGACAATCATCTGCAAAATTTTTCGCTCCTGAGGTGTCAGTTCTTCCTGCCCGTAATTTTCGCTCAAAATCCCGGCAATTTCCGCCGGAATGTATTTTCCGCCCGCATTGACGGCGCGAATCGCTCTGATTAGTTCGCTTTCCGCAACGTCTTTGCAGATATAACCCGCCGCGCCTTTTTTCAATGAACGACTGATTTCCGCGTCTCCGGCGTGTTCGGCTAAAATCAGGATTTTCGCGCGTCTGTTTTCGTTGTAATAATCGTCCAAAACATCAATCGCGCACGAATCCGGCAGACGAAGACTTAAAATCGTGACATCCGGCTGCATTTCCTTAAATAATGCGAAACCTTCCGCGCCCGTTTCGGCTTCGCCGACGATTTTAAAATCGTCCTGCGCGGCAAGAATCGTTCTGATTCCGACACGCGTTAAAGTTTGATTTTCGACAATTAAAATTTGAATCGGCGGTTTCATACGGTGTTCATTTTACTAAAATTTGACATCATCTCGAACAATGGCGCAAAATAGCTTTCATCATAGTAAATTTAACTTTTCAATAATTTTTTGCGAACGGAAACGATTTCGATTATCCCGGAATTTTTTATCTTTTTCGTAAATCATTTTCAAGGTTAGTTTAACCTGAAAGCGAAAAAGTTTTGCTCTGAAACAACAAATAAAAAACAAGGAGAACAAAAATGTCGATACCAACCGAACCCGTCGGCTCGCTGCCGCGACCGATGAAATTACAAGAGGCGATTGCCGATTATGATGCGGGAAAAATAACCAAAGAAGATTTGAAGGTTTTTCAAGACGAGGCTTGCGAAGATTCAATCAAGCGGATGGAAGCGACCGGCGCACCGATTGTTTCCGACGGCGAACAGCGCGTATCGAGTTTTGCGACTTATCCGCTTGCCGATACTTTGGCGGGAACCGGGCTTGCCGATAATCTGGCGGGCGACGGACAGTATTTCGCTATTTTTACCGACGGTCATCATCGGCAGCTTCCGCGCTTAACGGGCGGACCTTTCAAATACAAAACCTACGCGGCGGAATATCTAAAAGAAGCGATGAAAACGGCGACTACGCCTTTGAAACAAGCCGTTATCGCGCCTTCGATGCTTTATTTGCTTTATCCTTTGGACGGCGAAATCGAAGGTTATTCGCGTGAACAGTTTGCGGACGATCTGGTCAACGAATGCGAAAAAGACATTCGCCAATGTTTTGAAGCCGGCGCAAAACGGGTTTCGATAGATTTTACCGAAGGCAGATTAGCCTGCCGCAACGACCCGAATAATCCATGGACGGGACGCGGAATGTTAGAGCAATTTATTGACCTTAATAATCGCGTACTTGACCGTTTCACGGCGGAAGAGCGCGTCAATATCGGCATTCATACTTGTCCCGGCGGCGATTGCGATTCGACGCACAGCGCGGATGTTGATTACGCCGAAATGCTTCCGAGTATGTTCAAAATGAACGCCGGATATTTTCTGATTCAACTCGCCAGCGAACCCGACAAAGAGCGCGTTTATAAACTTCTCGGCGAACACAGCCGCGAAGACGCGAACGGCGTGAAACAAGTTTGCTTCATCGGTGTCATCAATCCGCAAAGTCCCGTCATCGAAACGCCCGAACAGGTGCGCGATGATTTAGTATTGGCAGCAAAATATATTCCCATTGACCGTTTAGGCTCAACCGACGATTGCGGTTTTTCGCCGTTTTCGATTGATGTCAAACCGAAACACGGCTCGCCCGATTTCGCCAGAGATGTCGCATTTCAAAAAATCGAATCACGCATCAAAGGAACAAAAATGGCTTCCGACGAACTCGGCGTGAAAGAAGACGTTTTCGGAATCGGCGCGTAAAGCGAAGAAAATTAAACCACAGATGAACACGGATAAACACAGATTTTAAGAAGCT
>JALYQJ010000012.1 GCA_030855875.1 Acidobacteriota bacterium | reverse complement strand
GTGGACCAAATAGAGAAACTAAATTAATATTAGAATTTTCAAAAAATAAATCGGCACTATGTCGAAATTTATGGTCAACCGATGCTTGATTACATATCAAACCTATTCTTTTATTTTTGAAAAGTTGTATTTCATTATCTAAACCCTTCTCCAGACCTAATTTAACTGCTCGCGCTTGAAGTGATTTCACAGGTTACTCTTCAACTCCTAATTTGAATTTAATTGACAATCAAAAACTTTATTTTTTACTTCCTCTAACCAAATTTTTTACTTTATTTATTATAGCTATCATCCACAAATAAAAGATTTGTCGAACTTATGTAAATAATTTGCTTGAATATAATATTGAAAAGCTATTACAAGAATTCAATCAAAAATCTCAGGTTACTATTAAACATCAAACAATATTTAATGTTCAGCCATATCAGTGTCATCTGTCAATTTGAGCATTTGAGATTAAAGATTTATCATAATATTTTCTATGACGCACAATAATATTAATAATGTAATTCGTTCGACGACGGTTTTGCTTATTCACAGAAACGGTCAGGCAGCGATGGCAGGCGATGGGCAGGTGACTTTAGGTGAAACGATTATCAAAAGTAATGCCAGAAAAGTTAGACGTATATATAACGACAGAATTTTGGTTGGTTTTGCCGGTGCTACTGCTGACGCTTTTACTCTTTTGACAAGATTTGAATCGAAACTTGAACAATTTCAAGGTCAGTTGGAGCGAGCTGCTATCGAACTCAGCAAGGACTGGCGAACCGATAAATACCTGCGGCATCTCGAAGCACTGCTGATTGTTGCTGATGTCAAAGATGCATATTTGATCTCCGGAAAAGGCGATGTAATTTCTTCGGATGAAGGTTTGCTTTCAGTCGGTTCGGGCAGTATGTTCGCTCTCGCGGCTGCCCGCGCCCTTCTAAAGCATACGAGTTTATCAAACAAAGAGATCGTTGAAGAATCACTAAAAATTGCCGGAGAAATTTGTATCTACACAAATTCGGATATTGTAGTCGAAGAATTATAGTTTTTCCTAAATCACAGTAATTTACATCAAATTTAAAGATGCCGATATATCTTAGTGGTGAAACACAAAAAAACGCACAGCAGTTAAAACTTGACGATCTGACTCCGCGCCAAATAGTCGCTGAATTAGATAAATATGTTGTCGGACAGGATAATGCGAAACGTGCAGTCGCGGTTGCCCTCCGCAATCGCATCAGGCGGCAGAAATTAACGCCTGAGATGGCGCAGGATGTTTTACCAAAAAATATCCTTATGATTGGCTCGACCGGTGTCGGAAAAACGGAAATTGCACGGCGTTTAGCCAGACTTGCCAATTCGCCGTTTATAAAAATCGAGGCTTCTAAATTTACCGAAGTCGGATATGTCGGGCGCGATGTTGAAAGTATGATCCGTGAATTGACCGAAATTGCGGTAGATATGACCAAACAACTCGCTTTTGAAGAAATTCAAGAGCAGGCGGAAAACAATGTCGAAGAAAAAATTTTAGATAGTTTGCTTCCCCATTCGAGTTCCGGTTACTCATATAATTCCGACGAATCAAATCTGCTAAACAGCGATGACAAGTCGCAAAATAGAACCCGCGAAAAACTACGCGAACAATTGCGAAGCGGTGAATTGAACGACCGTTTGATCGAAATTGAAACTCAGGATCGTTCGACTCCAATGATTGATTTTGTCGGCGGTCAGGGCATGGAAGAGATGGGCGTAAATTTTCGGGATATGTTCGGCAATATTTTTCCGCCAAAAAGCGTCAAACGAAAAATGAAAATTTCCGACGCTCATTCCTATCTGATCCGTGATGAACAGGAAAATCTGATAGATATGGAACAAATCACTCGCTCCGCAATTGTGAAAACTCAATCTGCCGGGATTATCTTTCTTGACGAGATAGACAAAATTGCGGGCAGAGAAACCGGCGGCAGCCCGGACGTATCGCGTGAAGGAGTGCAAAGGGATTTACTTCCGATTGTTGAAGGAACAAATGTTAACACGCGGTATGGAATGGTTAACACCGAACATATACTTTTTGTTGCCGCCGGTGCTTTTCACGTTTCTAAGCCCTCAGATTTAATTCCAGAGTTACAAGGAAGATTTCCCATTCGCGTCGAACTCGAACCGCTTACGATAAACGATCTTAAGCGTATTCTTACACAGCCTCAAAACTCGCTGATTAAGCAATACCAAGCACTGCTTAACACCGAAGGAGTGGTGCTTAATTTCACCGAAGATGCGATTGAATTAATCGCTGAAATGACTGAGGAAATCAATAAATCTACCGAGAACATCGGCGCACGAAGACTGCACACCCTTTTAGAAAAACTGCTTGAGGAGATAAGTTTTCTCGGTTCTGAAATAGAAGAAAAAAACCAAACAATCAACGCCGAGTATGTTCAGGGGAAACTCGGACACCTTATTAAAGATCAAAACTTAAGACAGTATATTCTTTAAATATATTTATGTTAAAGCGTTTACTTAACCACTCACTTTTAAGCGGCAAACTTATTATTAAAGCGGCATTAGCGTTTACACTAATTGCTTTGCTTATTCCGATAAGCTGCGGCAAGCGAAAACCGCCGCTTCCTCCAAATGAAAGAATAGCGCAAAGAATTGAAATTTCAGGCTTGCAGAGAGGCAATACGATTACAATATCGTGGAGAATGTCTGCCAGAAACGCATCCGACAGCACTATCTTAAATGTTGTTCGTGCCGATGTTTATCGCCTTGTCGAACCATCTGATTCATCGCTCACTCTTTCTGAAGAAGAATTCACTTCACGTAGTAATCTTATTGCGACGATTCCAATTTCCGACTCTGATTTTTTACTTCAAAAGGTGTCTTATACAGATAAACTTGAATTTGCCGGTCAATCAGTTCGTTTGCGTTATGCAATTCGTTTTGTTAATTCATCAGGGCAAAAGTCGGCTTTTTCTTATTTCTATTTAATTGAACCGTTCGCTAAAGCCGCAAATAATCCGACTCTATTAATAGCCGAAGCAACAGAAGAAGCCATTATCCTCACTTGGAAGGCACCGACAACAAATGTTGACGGCACATCTCCGGTAAATCTTTTGGGTTATAATATATATCGCTCAAATTCTCAAAATGAAACGGCACGGCTTTTAAATGAAATTCCTATTGTCAATACTAATTTTTCTGACAATTTTTTTGAGTATAATAAAGAATATTTATACTTTATAAGATCTGTTTCGCTCGGAAATAGTGGAGAACCGCTCGAAAGCGTCGAGTCAAATGTAGTAAAACCCCTTCCGCTTGACACTTTTGCACCAAGCGCACCGGACGCAATTACGATTGCCGCAGCACCGAATAATTTATCGATCTTCTTTGCTTCTAACACGGAAAAGGATATTGCCGGTTATCGAATTTATCGTTCGACGAATCAAAATTTACCAATGTCCGAATGGTCATTAATGACAGTAGATTTGCTGACGACAAATACATTTCAAGATTCAAATGTCGAATCAGGTAAAACTTATTTTTATTATTTGACTGCCGTTGATAATGCCGGAAACGTCAGCACCCCGTCAAAAGTTGTTTCGGAAACGCTTCCCTGATTTTCCCTTTAACTTTTTTTCTCATTGAAAATTATGAAAATTTGTCGTTTTGTGTTTAATAGTGAAATCAAGATCGGGGTTTTGGAAGATGAACGGGTATATTTATTTAATAACAATCAGAAATCATCCGTTTATTTTGACCGGAGTAAAATAAAATTTCTCTCACCGGTCGTTCCTTCTAAAATCGTCTGTGTCGGTCGCAACTATGCCGAACACGCTGCCGAACTAGGGAATGAAGTTCCGAAAGAACCTCTTTTATTTTTGAAAGCTCCCTCGGCACTAATCTTAGACGGCGAATCAATAGTTATCCCTCCACAATCAGATCAAGTTGAACACGAAGGCGAACTTGCCGTGGTTATCGGACGTAAATGCGGAAATCTTTCCGATTCCGACAATCCTGATGAATTTATTTTCGGCTACACTATTTTGAATGATGTAACCGCCAGAGATTTACAGCGCAGAGATATTCAATTTACCCGCGCCAAATCCTTCGATACTTTTTGTCCGATTGCATCTTTTATCGAAACCGATTTAGATACGAGCAATCTTTCTCTGACCACCAGAGTCAACGGTATTGTTAAGCAGCAGGGGAAAACTTCTCAGATGGTTTTTCCGGTCGAAATTTTAGTTAGATACATATCACGGCAGATGACTTTGAATGAAGGTGATATTATTGCGACCGGAACGCCTTCGGGAGTTTCCAAATTAGAAGACGCTGATATTTGCGAGATTGAAATCGAGGGAATCGGAATATTGTCAAATCCGGTAATTAAAACTTTCCCATCCGGTTAACTTTTGTTGATTTTGTTGATACGGATTGATTAGCTTGATAAAATAATTTTTCATTTTTACTTTGGTAGAAATAATTATGAGAAAAGTTAAATTCGATACAAAATCCGGGAAATCTGCCGACGCATTCTTTGATAATGAAAATCCCGATGAAAATGAGGTTTTGAGTTTTGCGGGCAGTTCAAATATATCGGAACTTGAAACAGAGAAAGGTTTTATCGGCGGGCATAAATCTTTCATAAACCTCTTGAAACAAGTATTTATATTTTTGCCGGGAACATTTCTTTTATTTTTTATGAGTTTCGGATCGGCGATTATTTTTATGGAAATTATTGTTTTTCGCCGAACTTTAGAAACTTTGCCGGATGATTTTCCCTTTCAATTTGCTTTGATCGGCTTGATAATTTTGCTAGGCAGTTTGATGACTTGGTTTGGACTGAGAGATATAAAAAACAGAAAACATCTTGCCATTTCAGCATCGCTAATAGTTACGGGAGCGATAATCGGAGCGGTTGTCAAAGCGGCGGCAAATATATCCGATTTAGCTGACAAAATGTTGGACGATTTCAGTTATCTTATTTACCTGCTTCCTTTAGCTTTGGTTATTCC
>JALYQJ010000011.1 GCA_030855875.1 Acidobacteriota bacterium | reverse complement strand
CCCGACAATGCCGCGAATGTCATATTCTCTGAAAATATTTTGATTCATAAATTAAAAAGAAGTTTCGCAAACAGACGCAAATAACGCAAAGCAGCAGATAAAAAATAGAACACAGATGAACGCGGATTAAGCGGATTTTCGCGGATTGAATTAAATTTCAATCATAATCAGAAGAAAGATTAGTTTTATCCGTTTTTGTCCGCCCAATCCGCGTTCATCCGTGTCCTATTCTTCTTTTAATTTCTTGATTTTTGCTATACTTCAAATTTATGTTTGGGCAACAAACATCAGTCCGAAAGCATCGAAAAATTCGACAGTCAAGAATTACACCATTTCCATCTATGAAAAATACGTTTCGCTTTATCAACTTTCAATTTGTCTTCGTTTTTCTGGCGTTCGCCGCCAACGCGCAAACCCCGCGAACATCGCCGACACCGCCTGCCGTTGACGACGCGGGCGTTTCTAAAACAGTCGAAGTTCGGCTTCCCGTCACCGTAACGCAGAAAAAATCGCTTGTAACGGGTTTGTCGCGCGGAGATTTCGCCGTTTTTGAAGACGGCGTTCAACAGGAAGTGACGTTTTTCACCGACGAAAAAACGAATCCGCCGGTTTATGTCGGCGTTTTGATGGACACTTCGGATTCGACCAAAGGAAAAATGAAATTTTCCAAAGAAGCAGCGAAAAATTTTATCTACACTGTCACGCGCCTTCGCAAAGACAAAGCCGCGTTTATGACCTTCGATCACGAAGTCAAATTGATTCAGGATTTCACCGACAAACTCGATTTGCTCGACAAAGCCGTTGATAAAATTAAAAAGACGGGTTCGCAAACCGCGCTTTATGATGCGGTCTGGCAATTTTCCGATGAAAAATTGCGAAACGCTCCGGGCAGACGGGTTGCCGTCGTCATCACGGACGGCGAAGACACATTCAGCCGCGCCGAATTGAGAGATGCGATTGACATCGCGCAGCGAACCGAAACGACGATTTTCGCCATTTCGACGAAAGCCGGATTTTTAGGAAGCGTTCCCGGCGTTGAAGCCGGAACGGTCAAAGATAAAGGCGATAAATATTTAACGCAGTTAGCCGAAGCGACCGGCGGCGAAGCGTTTTTTACGGGCGATATGCTCGAACTCGAAAAGGCTTTTAAGAAAATTTCCGAAGAGCTGCGTTCGCAATACATCATCACTTATCGTCCGGCGAATCAGAATTACGACGGAAAAGAACGTAAAATCGAAGTTCGACTGACCGATAAGAATAAAGCGGACGATTATAAAATTCGCTCGAAAGCCAGTTACCGGGCAGTTAGAGACAACTTGAAATAATGGAAAAAATGAAAAACGAACAGTGGAAAATGAAATATTACTCAGGAATTACAGCTTTGTTACTCGGTTTGTTACTTGCCGGAACTTCGTTGTTCGATTTCGGCAAAACTAACGCGCAGCAAATTCCGCCGAGTCCGAAATCACAATCAGCATCTCCAAGCCCGACTCCGCCGGTTGAAGAAACGCCGGTCGAGGACGACGAAATCATTAAAATTGATACCGAAGTCGTCAACGTGCTGTTTACCGCACAGGATAAAAGCCGTCGCCTTTTGACGAATCTGAAACAGGGCGATGTGAAAATTACGGAAGACGGACAGCCGCAGGAAATCGTTTCTTTTTCACGACAGATTGATTTGCCGCTCAGTCTGGCGATTTTGATTGACACGAGCATTTCGCAGCAGCGAACTCTGACGGAAGAAAAGGCGGCAGCAATTTCGTTCGTCGAATCGGTTATTCGTCCGGCAAAAGATGAAGTTTCGGTCGTTTCATTTACCGGCGAAGCAACGCTCGAACAGGGAATGACGAATAATATTACGCGCTTGCGCCGTGCGATTGACCGCGTTGAATTTGTTCCGCCGTCAGGCTATATCGGCGGCGGCGTGGTCACAAACGGCGGAAGCATTCCGGGAACGCCGCCGATTTCCGGCACGAATCAGGCGATTGCCGGTTCGACCGCGATTTGGGACGCGATTTGGGTGACGGCGGCGGAAATTTTGGGACCTGCGCCGGAGAAAACGCGGCGGGCGATTATTTTATTGAGCGACGGTATGAATACTTCCGGGCAGAAGAAGTTGGAAGAAGCCGTGCAAGCCGCGCAAAAGTCCGAAGCGGTTATTTATTGCGTCGGCATCGGCGATAATTTTTACGACGGCGTTGATAAAGGCGCACTCAATAAAATCTCCGAACGAACCGGCGGACGCGCCTTCTATCCGCGTGACGAAGCCGAATTGCGCGAAGCCTTTCGGCTTATTCAAGAAGAAATGCGCTC